>CAYPAZ010000023.1:0-15193 GCA_964408835.1 uncultured Anaerolineaceae bacterium | reverse complement strand
TGGCTGCGTTCGGGAGCGCCTGCGGAGCAGCCGGGCTCATCGGCCACCGCCACCCCATTCGCCCAGACCGCGCGGTTCGCACGCGGCCGGATCGTCGAAGCTCTGCGCCACACTGACGGGCCATGTTCAGCAGCCCGGCTTCGCTCAGCCCTCCCGCCGATCCACCAGCCGCGCCTGGCTGAGTACCTCACCGGGCTGGAGGCTGATGGTCTCGTCGAGCGAGCCGGCCCGGGCTGGAGCATCGCCGGCGATCAGCCGATGAGCATCGCATCCCCGAAGCTGTAGAAGCGGTATGCCTCCCGGATCGCTTCCTCGTAAGCACCCAGGACGAACTCGCGGCCCGCGAACGCTGAAACGAGCATCAGCAGGGTCGACTTCGGGAGATGGAAGTTCGTAACGAGCCCGCCGGTCACGAAGAACTTGTCCCCGGGGAGGATCTTCAGTGACGTCCAACCCGAGTAGGGTTCCACAGCCCCACGCTCCCGTGCTACGTGCTCGAGCGTCCTCACCACGGTCGTGCCGACGGCCACTACCCGGCGACCCTCGTGGGCGGCCCTGCTGATCGCCGCCGCGGCAGCGGGTTCCACCTCGATGTACTCCGCGTGCAGCTGATGCTCGCGGGGGTCGTCCGCCTTCACGGGCTGGAACGTGCCCGGCCCGACATGCAGCGTCACATGACACTGCTCGATCCCTCCGGCCCTGAGCTTCGTCAGGAGCTCCGGGGTGAAGTGCAGGCCGGCAGTGGGCGCTGCTGCGCTGCGGGCTGCGCGGCTGTAGACAGTCTGGTAACGCTCCGGGTCTCCCTCGTATCCCTTGATGTAGGGCGGCAACGGGACTTCGCCCACGGTTGCCGGGTCGAACGCGCTGTCGAACTCGAGCACCACGGCAGAGCCATCCCGGCTGACGACCCGCGCGCCAAGACTTCGACCGCTCGCAGCGAACGTCAAACCTCGCCCGGGAACGGCAGCCTTGGCCGGGCGAAAGAGCGTTTCCCATGTCCGATCGGCGAGTTCCCGGACAAGGAGCGCCTCGACCTTGCCCCCGGTGTCGGTACGCAGACCGAGCAGCCGCGCGGCCATGACGCGTGTGTCGTTCAGCACCAGCAGGTCACCGGTTCGCAGCAGAGTCGGCACCTCGCGGAAAGTGTGGTGAGTGATGCTGTGCGTTGCCCGGTCCAGGACCATGAGCCGTGCGGCGTCGCGTGGTTCCGCGGGCGTCTGAGCGATCAGCGCGGCCGGCAGGTCGTAGTCGAAGTCGCTGGTCCGCATCGCAAGGCTGAGCATTGCCTTTTCTTGCCGCCCGGTCTACGGTGACCTTTCGGGAGGCTCACGTGGAAAGCAGCAATGGCTCCACCGCCACAAGCCGCGCGAACGAGCGAGTGGAGGATCTCTCCGCCTCGCAGGTTGCCGTGGAGCGGAGCGCGGTGCGTTCTCTCCACGCCGATCACGCCTCCATCGACCGGTCCTTCGTCGGCAACGCTCGCTTCGACTACGGGACCGTGCGGCAGAGTTCCGCGGCCGTCGTCGTCGGACGTTCCGTCGCCTGCGACGAAGTCCACACTGCGGTGCTCATCTCGCCCGTGGTCCGTGGCGATGTCCACACCTGGCTCGATCTCCGGACCGCCGTCGCTATTGGGTTCGGGATGGCGCTCGGGTCGGCCTTCCTGAAGCTGACGAGGCTGTTGGCCCGCCGCCTTCTCGGCTGAACTCAAGAGCCACCGGGTTTCGGTCATCCGTTCGCAGCTGTCCACATGCGGCGGAGATCTCTGCCCCCTTCTCTACCCTGACCGTGCAGTTGATGCCCCCAGCGCGCAGCACGTGTTCGAACTCGAGCGTCCGCGCCCGCGCGGGTCGCTTGAAGCCGCCGGCTGTCGGGTTGATCGGGATCAGGTTGACGTGGACGCCCTTCCCGTGGAGGACCCGCGCCAAGCCGCGGGCGGTCTCGGGGCTGTCGTTCTCACCGTCGATGAGCGCGTACTCGATTGTCACGCGCCGGCCCGTCTTCCTGAAGTAGCGGTCGGCGGCTCGAACCAGGTCGCGGACCGAGCTTGGGCCGGCCGTTGGGACGAGCCTCTGCCGCAGTGCCTCGTCCGGAGCGTGGAGCGAGATAGCAAGGCCGACCTGCAAGCCCTCGTCCGCGAGCCGGTCGATGGCGCGCACGACTCCGACGGTCGAGATGGTGATGTGGCGTTGCCCGAGCCCGAAGGCCCGCTTGTCCGAGAGGATCCTCACCGCGCGTACCGTCTCCCGGTAGTTTGCCAGTGGTTCGCCCATCCCCATGAACACGATGTTGGTCACGTGCTCGTCCCGCTCCCGCAGCACGTTCGAGCAAAACACCACCTGCTGCACGACTTCGGCGGCCGTGAGGTTGCGTTCGAACCCCATCTGGCCCGTCGCGCAGAACACGCACCCCATCGCGCAGCCGGCCTGGGTGGAGACACAGACGGTGGACCGTGGGTGTCGGTCGCCGGGCTCGGGGTATTGCATCAACACGGTCTCGATGAGCGTGCCATCCTGCATGCGGAGCAGGAGCTTCGTCGTGTCGCCGTCCTCACTCACCACGCGCCGGACTTCGGTGGCAGTCCCGGCGACGTAGCCGCCCTCTTCGAGTCCACGGCGCAGAGTCGCTGGCAGCTGTCCCATCTCCGAAATCGGCTTCGGCGCGGCGCGGTAAAGGGAGTGCAGGACCTGGTTCGAGCGGTACCGGGGCTGGCCGAGCTCAGCCATGACCTGGTCCAACTCTTCGGGCGGCAGCCCGTACAGGTCGGTCGTCATGCCAGAACGACCTCGCCGTCGAAACGCCCGCGCTCGCCGTTCAGGAACGACCGGCCATCCGTGCGCTTGCCGCCCGGCTTCTGCACCTCACCGAGCAAGAGCCATCCACCGTTGAACCCCACGGCCGGCAGGCCATCTACCACCTCTGAGATGCCGACGAGGGACTCGCCTTCCTGCACCGCGGCCTTCCACACCCCCAGCCGCTGGCCGTTGTAGGTAAGGAACGCCCCCGGCCAGGGGTCATACGCCCGGACCGCGCGTTCTGCTTCTACCGCGGTCATCGATGCGCTCAGGTGCCCGTCTTCCTTTCGGAGCAGGTGGCAGTAGGTCGCCAACGACTCATCCTGGGGTTCGGCATGGATTGCTCCCGCGAGCCATGCTGGCAGTGCCTCGACCAGCGCTTCCGCACCCAACCGTGCCAGCCGGGGCTCAAGAGCGCCCGTGGTGTCCTCGGGCAGGATGGGCGTGGAGCGCCGGGAGATAACGGGTCCTGCGTCCATCTTCTGGACGAGCTCCATGATGCTCACGCCGGTCTCGTCGTCCCCGGCGAGGATCGCTGCAGTCACTGGCGACGCTCCTCGCCAGCGCGGCAACAGAGAGGCGTGCACGTTCACACAGCCCTTCCGGGGCAGCGCCAGCACGCGGGCCGGCAGGATCTTGCCGTATGCGGCGACCACGAAGATATCGGCGCCTGCCTCTGCCAGCGCGGCTGTCGCAGCATCGTCCTTCAATGTGTCGGGTTGGTCGATTGGCAGCCCGTGACCCGTCGCCGCGGACTTCACCGCCGGTGCCCGGAGGTGGCCGCCTCGCCCCGCGGGCCGGTCCGGCTGGGTCACCACAAGCGCTACGTCGTACCCATGGATCACCAGCGCATCGAGGGAAGGGACCGCGAACTCCGGCGAGCCCATGAACACCACGCGCGGGCGTTGCTCCACCATCCATCAGCCGCCCACGCGCCAACGCGCGATAGCCCAGAAGCGGTCTGCCGGGTGGAACAGCAACCCTATGCCGCCCGTATCGAGGTCAGTGCTGTGGATATATGCCCGCTGCGGATACCCGATGACGACGCTGGGCGTCCGGTCCAGCCACACCTCCTGGAACTGGCGGTAGTTCTCGCGCCGGACCTCGAGGTCCGGAGATGTCCGCGCCTGTGCCACGAGCTCGTCGACGACGACATCGGCGAAGTTCGCGAAGTTCAGCCCCGCCGTGCCGTTCTCGGAGCTGTGCCACCCGGAGTAAGGGTCGGGGTCGGCGCCCTGCTCCCAGATAGCCAGCGCTGCGTCATACTGACGTTGCGCCAGGAAGTCGCGCCGCAGCACCGCGAACGAGGTGCTTGCAACCGTCGCCCGGATGCCGACATCGTTCAACTGCGCGGCGACTTCACTTGCGACCGCGAGGTGGGCCGGGGTGTTGTCGGTCCGGATCAGGAACCGGAACTCGACCCCTTCGCGAGTGAGTACGCCAGAACTTGGGTTCGGCTCCCAACCGGCTTCGGCCAGAAGCTCCCGTGCAAGCCGGAGATCCCGCCCCAGGCGGTCGTATTGGCTCGTGTACGCCCACGAGCCAGGGGCTATAGCCGAGGAGGAGGCGACGGCGCTCCCCTGGTAGGCGGCGTTGAGCGCTGCATCGCGGTCGATGGCCAGGGATATGGCTCGGCGGACGCCGGCCTCGTTGAACGGATGCCGCGCGTTGTTGAGATAGAGGATCAGGTAGGCGCTCGTCACCCGAGCCTCAACTGTCGCACCGCTCACTGCTCCCAGTTCCGCCACCAGGCTGCCATGACCCTCCGGGATAAGCAGGCCGTTCAGCGCGCCCAGGCGAAGTCCCTCCGCGGCTGTCCCGAGATCGGAGTAGAACCGAATCCGCAGCGTATCGATCTGCGGCCGGCCGGCGTGGTAGCCGCTGAAAGCAGTCAGCTCGGCCTGCTCGGAGTTGATAGAGGCCAGCCGGTAGGGGCCGGCGCCGACCGGGCGGCTGTTGAACGTCGATCGCGGCATCTCCGCGGGGGTAACGTCGTCCAGGAGGTGCCGGGGCAAGATGCCCAGCGTCGTGTTCCTCGCCAGGAATGGTGAAAACGGCGCTGCGAGGTGGAAGACCACAGTGAACTGGTTCTCGGCGGTTGCGGTGACCCCTGCCCAGAGGTTCGCAAGCTCCCCGCTGCCCTGGAACCCGGAATCCTGGATCAGGCCAACTGTGAACACCACGTCCGCGGCCGTCAGGGACTCCCCGTCGTGCCACCGCAAGTCCCGGCGCAGTCGGAAGGTCCACGTGCGGCCATCCGGCGTCACGTCCCAGCTCTCTGCCAGGTCGGGCATCACAGTGCCGTCCGCGCCCAGTCGCGTCAGACCGGCGAAGACGAGGCGGGAGAGGTCCTCGTCGACACGGTTGCCGGGTGCGAACAACGGGTTGATCCGCTCCCACGTCCCGGCGACCCCTTCAACGTAGGTGTTTCCGGATGGGGCGATCGGGGAACTGTCCTCGCGCTGGAACAGGAGAAGCGCAGCCGCGGCTCCGGCCGCTATGAGAACAACCAGCCCCGCCAGACCAAGGAACCGTGGCGACCGGGCGAACCGGAGGGTCATCCGCCCCTCCTTAAACTGCCGATACGCTCAGGAACGAGATGAAGATGAAGACCACCGTCAGCACGATGGTGGCCTGGAACAGCGTGCGCTCGAGACCGCGCTTGGTGCGGTATACCGAGCCCCCCGACATCCCGCCAAGCGCGGCTCCGAACCCGGAGCCCTTGACCTGAAGCAGGATGACCACGATCAAGACCGACGAAATGAAGATCTGCAGGAAGTTTAGGAAGCTCTCGAACGACATTGGTGGAACTACCGCGCCGCCAGGACTGCCGCTTCAGCCACCGCTTCGCGCGGTGCGGGCGAGATCGACGCCCGGTCATCGTACAGCCGCAGGATTGTAGCGGCGAGCTTTTCCGGGTCGTGACGGTAACGGACCTCTTCCGAGACCACGTCGGCCTCCACCACGTGAATCCCGTGGAGCCGGCCGTTCCGGCTCAGAGCCACCGGCGAAGAGTGCCACGCCTCGGGCAGTGCCGGCGCCAGGTTGTTGTTGGCCACGATGGCATCGACGAACCGGGTGGCCGTGTGCGCTTCGAGCGCATCAAGGTGGTCGGCGACCGTGAAACCGTCGGTCTCGCCGTGCTGGGTGGCCACGTTGCAGACGAACACCCTGAGCGCGGAAGTTGCGTCGATGGCCTTCTTGATGCCATCCACAAGCAGGTTTGGCAACACGCTCGTGAACAGGCTCCCCGGCCCGACGATGACAAGGTCAGCGTCCAGGATGGCGCGCACAGCGTCCGGGTGAGCCTCCACGTCAGCGGGGTTGAGGAACACTTCCTTGATGCGCCCGCCCTTCTCGGTGATGTTGTGTTCACCGTAGACCAGCTCGTCCTCATCGGTCCGGGCGCTCAGCGTCACATCTTCCAGCGTCGAGGGGAGGATCGTGCCCCGGACATTGAGGACGCGACCGGTCTCTTCGATCGCAGCTTCGAAGTTACCCGTGACTTCTGACATCGCGACGATGAACAGGTTCCCGAACGAGTGGCCCTCCAGCCCTGAACCTCCCTCGAACCGGTACTGGAACAGCTTGGACATCAGCGGCTCGGCTTCCGCCAGCGCCGCGATGCATTGGCGGAGGTCGCCGGGCGCCACCACCCCGAATTCGCTCCGCAGGCGCCCAGTGCTTCCACCATCATCCGCCACGGTCACGATGGCCGTGAGGTTACTCGTGTACGCCTTCAGGCCACGCAGCAGCATCGAGAGGCCGGTACCCCCACCGATCGCCACGATCTTCGGCCCCCGCCCCAGGATCCGCTTGTTGTAGATGGTCTCCGCCATGGTCTGGCTGCGGTCGGGTCGCACGAACGCGTACAGAAGCGACTGGTTGAGCCGGTAAACCGCGAGGCCGACGGTCCCCACCGCCAGGGTCAGGAAGAGGATGCCTCTCGCCCACCGGGGGATGAACTGGAGCGTGATGTAGTACGCCTCGTCCGGGAACGTGACGGTCGTGTAGGCCTCTCTCAAGAAGTAGGCGATACCAAGCGCCATCACCACCACGCCGAACAGCAGCAGCGCAAGCCAGCGCTTGATGTGCATCCCGGGGTAGAGCCACTTGAGGGCGCTATGGTCCGCGAAACGTTTCAGCGCCATCTGGCCGAAGTATACCATCCGTTCGTGATACGGCGAGGCAATGTAAACATTTACCGGAGCTCCTCCTCCAGCATCTCCTGGGCCATCTGCGGGTTCGCGCGCCCTCGCGTCTCGCGCATCACCTGCCCGACCAGGAACTTGAGCGCAGCTTCCTTTCCCGCGTGATAGTCCGCAACGGCCTTCTCGTTCGCGGCCACGATGGTCTTCACGATGCTCCGGACCTCGTCGCTGGCGTTGATCTGGCCAAGACCCTTGCGCTCGATTACGGACTTCGCGCTCTCGCCAGATTCCACCATCCCGTCGAACACATCCTTCGCGGCCTGCCCGGTCACCTGCCCGCCCTCGACGGCCCCTATCAGCTCAGCCAGCGCCGCTGGCCGCACCGGCAGCTCCTCGAGCGGACGGCTAGTGGCGTTCAGCCAGCGGCCAACCTCACCCAGCACCCAGTTGGCGGCGAGCTTTGCTGAGCGTTCGGGTTCCAGGTCAAGCGCGGCGACCACGTCCTCAAAGTAAGCGGCGCGGTCTCGCGATTCCGTAAGCGTAGCGGCCTCATAGGGAGTCAATCCCATCTCGACGAGCCGTGCGCGCTTCGCGTCCGGTAGCTCGGGAAGGTTCGCCCGGCTCCGCTCCAGGACCTCGGCGGTGAACCGCATCGGTGGCAGGTCGGGCTCAGGGAAGTAACGGTAGTCGTGGGCGAATTCCTTCGAGCGCTGCGACACCGTCTCGTGGCGCTCATCGACCCACCCCCGCGTCTCCTGCGTAATGGACTCCCCGGCCGCCAGGGCTGCCGCTTGCCGTTCAACTTCGAAGGCGATGGCGTCGTGAACCGCCCTGAAGCTGTTCATGTTCTTGACTTCCACCTTGGTCCCGAACTCCGTCGCGCCCACGGGCCGAAGGCTGACGTTCGCGTCGCACCGGAAGTTCCCTTCCTCCATATTGGCGTCGCTCACGCCGATGTATCGCAGCACCTGTCGCAGCTTCACCAGGTACTCGCGCGCCTCGGCAGCGCTGCGCATGTCGGGCTCGCTGACGATCTCCATCAGCGGCGTCCCGCTCCGGTTGACGTCGATCAGGCTGTACGACTCCCCCGTTGCCGGGTCTACCCGGTGCAGGAGCCTTGCCGTGTCTTCCTCCATGTGGACGCGCGTAATCCCAACCCGGCGCGCCTCGCCGTCCACCTCGATGTCCAGGTACCCTCGAACGCAGATGGGCAGGTCGTACTGGCTTATCTGGTAGCCCTTCATAAGGTCCGGGTACGGGTAGTTCTTGCGGTCGAACTTGCTCTGCGGGGAAATCTCGCAGTTCAACGCGAGTCCAGTCTTGACGATGGCCTCGATCGCGGCTTCGTTGATCACAGGGAGCACGCCGGGCATCCCGAGACACACCGGACACACGTGCGTATTGGGCTCCGCGCCAGAGTAGTCAGCGCTGCAGCCGCAAAACATCTTGCTGCGGGTCGTCAGTTGGGCGTGAACCTCGAGACCGATGACGGTCTCATAGCGGACAGCCGTAGCGGTCACCGATACCTCCCCGTGAATACGGGCGCCATCCGAGTATAGGCCCGGGTCTCACTTGAACAAACGCCGCAGCGGCCGCTACGGTTCCCTTTCCCGGCCCGTTATCCAGCCCCGCTAAACTGCCGTCGATGCCGAACGACTGGCCGACGCTCTATACGCCGGAGACTGCTTTGTTCTGGCAGTGTCGCGCAGCGCGGTGGGTCCTTTGGCTGCTGGCGGCGCCGCTCCTGGCCGCTGCGGCCCTGCTGCTCATGCTCATCCCGGCCACGCTAGTGAGCACCTGGTTCACAGGAGAGGATCCGAACCAGTTCGTCCCGTTCTTCCTCATTGTGCTCGCACTGGCGGCCGTTCCCGGCGGATTGGGGGCACTCCTGGTCGTGACCTGGCTGGATTGGCACGAAGCCGACCAGCAGTCGGAGCACGAAAGCCCGCACGCCCCGTAGAGTTGGGCCATCCGCTTCCGGGAGGTCCGCGTGGAGTTCTGCAGCTATGAGAAGAAGGGGCACGTCGCCCATATCACCATCACCCGCCCTGAGGTGATGAACTCGCTCCATCCGCCAGCGAGCGTGGAACTGGCCGCGGTCTGGGACGACTTCGCCGCCAACGATGACCTCTGGGTGGCCGTGTTCACCGGCGAAGGCAGCCGCGCGTTCAGCGCCGGGAACGATCTGAAGTACACCGCCGAGATGTCCCGCCTCCCCGCCGACCAGCGCCCGAGGCTCGCCTGGCCCCCCAGCGGGTTCGGTGGCATCACCAGCCGCTTCGACCTGTTCAAGCCCGTCATCGCTCGTGTCAACGGCTTCGCCCTGGGCGGAGGACTCGAGATGGCGCTGGCATGCGACATCATCGTCGCCGCCGACCACGCCGAACTCGGCCTCCCCGAGCCACGACGCGGGCTGATTGCGGGTGCCATGGGCGTCCACCGCCTTCCCCGGCAACTCCCCCTGAAGGTCGCGATGGGCTACATGCTGACCGGGCGCCACATTCCCGCCCAGCGGGCACTCGAGCTGGGGCTCGTGAACGAGGTCGTCCCGCTCGGCGACCTCGACACGGCCGTGGACGCATGGGTCCAGGACATCCTTGCTTGCGCGCCCCTGTCTATCCGTGCGACGAAAGAAGCGTCCATGCGCGGCCTGGACATGAGCCTCACCGCCGCCGCCGAGGCGCGGTTCGAATGGGAGACCCGCCGGCGCCAGAGCGAAGACTCGGTCGAAGGTCCCCGGGCGTTCGCCGAGAAACGTGCTCCCAACTGGACGGGGCGCTGACGCCTGCCGCTGCTGGCATGACAAGAGGCCCCGGCTAATCCGGGGCCTCGATCAACTGTTGGCCGCTGCTCCTAGGAGTCCCCCGGCTTAATCGCCTGGCTTCCGCCGCCCTCCCATGCGAGCCCGGGGGCCGGCTTCGGATCGTAGACCGGCCGCTGGGAATCGCTCGGCGCCGGCGGAGCGGGCGGTTCTTCCTTCCTCTCCAGGTCTGGTGGCGGCCAGGGGTCGTCCGGGTCGCTGTTCAGCAGCCGGATCAGAGGCTCGCCCTCGATGGTCTCCACTTCCAGAAGGACAGCTGCCAGCTTGTCGAGAATCGCTCGCCGCTCGCGCAGCAGGTTCCGGGCGCGCTCCTGCGCCTCCTCGATGAGCCTGCGCACTTCGTCATCGATCTCTTCGGCAACCTTCTCGCTGTAGTTCCGCGTCTCAGAGATCTCGCGCCCGAGGAAGACGAGTTCCTCCGCCTTGCCGAAGGTTCGCGGACCCAGCCGCTCGCTCATGCCCCAGCGAGTTACCATCGCCCGGGCCAGGCGGGTAGCCTGTTCGATGTCGTTCGAAGGACCTGTGGAGGCCTCGCCAAAGACAAGCTCCTCCGCCGAGTGGCCGCCGAGCATCGAGCAGAGCTGGTCCTTGAACATGCTGCGGGTCTTGTAGTGCGCTTCTTCGTCCGGCAGGAACCGGGTGTACCCCCCTGCCATCCCGCGGGACACGATTGTGATCTTGTGCGGTGGGTCGTGGTTCTCCATGAAGTGCCCGACAACCGCGTGTCCGCCTTCGTGGTAGGCAGTGAGCCGCTTCTCGTGCAGGGTCATCACCCGGCTCTTCCGCTCCGGGCCCGCGATAACCCGATCGACCGCCTCCTCAAACTCGTTCATCGAGACGATCTTCTTGTTCCGCCGGGCGGCGAGAATCGCTGCCTCGTTCACGAGGTTCGCCAGGTCCGCACCGCTGAAGCCCGGCGTGGTCTTCGCGAGGACCTGGAGCGAAACGTCCTCGGCGATCGGCTTGCCCTTGGAGTGCACGGCAAGGATAGCTTCTCGTCCCTTCACGTCCGGTGCGTCCAAAATCACCTTGCGGTCGAATCGACCGGGCCGCATCAGCGCTGGGTCGAGGATGTCGGGCCGGTTCGTCGATGCCAGCACGATCACGTTCGTTCCCGTGTCGAATCCATCCATTTCGACAAGGATCTGGTTGAGCGTCTGCTCGCGCTCGTCGTGGCTGCCCCCGAGGCCCGCACCTCGCTGGCGCCCCACAGCGTCGATCTCGTCGACGAACACGATGCAGGGAGAGTTACGCTTCGCCTGGTCGAACAAGTCGCGGACGCGGCTGGCGCCCACACCGACGAACATCTCGACGAATTCCGAGCCGGAGATGCTAAAGAATGGCACTCCTGCCTCGCCGGCCACGGCGCGGGCGAGCAGTGTCTTGCCCGTCCCCGGTGGCCCCACCAGCAGGACGCCCTTCGGCACGCGAGCGCCGAGGGCCGCGAATTTCTCCGGGTACTTCAAGAACTCGACAACTTCCGTCAGCTCTTCCTTGGACTCATCGACCCCCGCGACATCATCGAACGTCACGGTCACCTTCGAGCCGGTAAACAGCCGCGCCTTGCTCTTGCCGAAGCTCATCGCCTGCGAGTTGGATCCCTGCGCCGACCTCATGATCAGCAGCAGGAAGGCACCGAACAGCAGGAACGGAAGGATGTTCAGAAGTAGTCCGAGCCATGGCCCGAAGCCGCCGCCATCTACGTACTCCAGCTCCACGGCTGCACTGCCAACGGCCGGGTTACTGAGTGAGATGCCCTGCGACGTGAGATAGGTCTCAAGGTCGGTGTTCTCCCCGACCTTCGACTTCTTGATGAGTTGGTTGCCGCTGTCTGCCCGGGCGAAGTAGAACGCCTTGACGCTCCGCTTGTCGACTTCCAGCTTTTCGACCTGGCCGCTCTTAATGTCCTCAACGAGTTGTCCGAACGTCACCTCGCCGAGGTCGTCGCCCCCGGAGAAGAACGCAAACGCGATCGCGATCACCGCGACCAGGATGAGGAGATAAATGAAACTGTTGCGCAGCCAGCGTGAGTACAAAATTCAGCTCCGGGGGCGGGTTCCCGCCGGTCCACGTTCGAGTATAGCAGAACGTAACTGCGCGACTTTCCCGCGGCGTAAGCAGGCCTGAACTCGCGTCGCACCCGCCGGCGCCGGAGTTCCTTCATGTAATGACGGCACTCTCACCCCGGTACGACAGCCGTGGCGAGTACGGATTTCACCTCGCCGCATCCAGGAATCGAGTTGTGAACGCGGCGGGGACGTCTGGTGCTTCGGTCAGGATCCCGTGCTCGACGAGCGTGGCGGCGTTCGCTTCCCACTGCGCGAGCGTCATGTAGCCGATCCCGTGCTCCTCGCTCACCGTGGACTGCGCCTGCCGTACATCCTCGCGGAACAGGAACTCCTGGTGCGCTCGCGCGTCCTCGCCCGCCTCCATGTACTGCAGCACGATGTCGATCGCTTCAGCTTCGTTCGCGATTGCATACTCGGCCCCGCGGAGCGCTGCGCGTGTGAACCGCTCGACCACGTTCGGGCGGTCGTTGATGGTCGCTTCGGTCGCGATGTACGTAAGCCCCAGAGCCGCGACACCGAAGTCCGAAGGGTCGAACACGTGCACTTCCTTGCCGAACACGGTGCGCAAGACGTTGGGTTCGTTGTTCAGGAACACAGCCAGGATGTCGACCTGTCCGTCAACGATGATCGATGGGTCGAAGCCGACGCTGACTTCATCGATGGACGAGCGGTCCACACCCGCGGCTGCCAGCATCGCAAGGTACTCGGATGTCACTCGCTGCTTGTACCCGTACCGGTGCCCCGGAAACTTCTCGACCGAGTCGATCCCGCTCTCCACGAGCGTCATGAACCCCGCCGGGCTCCGCTGGCCCCACAGCACGAACGCCCTTATCGGCAACTGCGGCTCCGTCGTGCGGTGCTCAAGCACGGAGGAGGCCAGGTGAGTGGTAAAGTCCACGCGGTTGCCAAGCAGCAGTTGGAGGTGCTCATCGCCGCCACCCGAGTGGCGGATCTCCACCTCCAGCCCTTCCTCCGCGAAGAAGCCCTTCTCCTGGGCGATGTAGACGGCGACGAACGGCAGGTTCGCCTGTGCCCTGAAGCCCGCCATGAACGTGACCTGCGTGGGTCCGTCATCGCTGTCGTCGTCGCCGCAGGCGGCGACGCCCAGCAGGGCAACGAGGCTCACCAGGGCCAGTACCACTAACCGTGAGCGAGAGAGTCTCATGTGACGTTCCTACCCTTCGAGAATTCGTGACTCATGCCATCCCAACAGCCATCGCTCGGCAAGCCCGACGATGACCGTGAAGAGGATCCCCATAGCAGCCAGCACCGCGACGGCCGCGAACAGCCGCGCCGGCTGGATATCTACACTCGCGAGGTAAATGACCCGCCCCAGTCCCCGGTCCGCCCCAAACCACTCGGCCACTACCGCCCCGACGATCGCCAGTGTCCCGCTCACCTTGATGCCCGAGAGCAGGTATGGCGCCGCCGCCGGCAACCGCACGAGCGCGAACCGCCTCCACCAGGGCACCCGGTACACGTCCATCAACCACCCGACCTCGCGGCTTACGCTCCTGAATCCGGTCACCGAATTAATCAGGAGAGGAAAGAACGTGAGAAGGGCCGCCACCGCCACCTTCGGCCAGAGCCCGAAGCCCCACCAAATGATCAGGGCCGGGGCGATGGCGACAACCGGGGTAACCTTCACCAGCACCGCGATTGGGAGCACGGTTCGCTCCACAAGGCTGTTCGAAGCCATGAGCGCGCCCAGGGCCACCGCCACACCGCACGCCAGGATCAGACCGAACATTGCTTCGTACCCCGTCACCCACGCTTGCCGCGCGAAGAACCCGGGATTGTCGGCCAGCTGTCGCCACACCGCTTCCGGCGTCGGAAACCTGTAAGCCGGCTGGTCTGTCGCCACCACCCACCAGTGATAGACCGCAAGGGCCAGCGCGACCGCAGCCACTGGCAGTGCTACGTCCACCGCCACGTCTTTTGCCCAGCCGGGAGCGAAGCCACTCTTCGAGGGCCCTGGGACCGCCCGGTTCCGGCCGCGGTCCGTATCCATGCGCTGTTCGGTCACTGCCGGAGCTGCTCCCTCAGACTCGTCACATAGCGCTGGAACTCACCGCTGGCCTCCATCGAGAGAAACCTCGGACGCGGCAGGTCGATGGCCACATCGGCCTTGATCCGCCCTGGGCGAGCGGTCATCACCAGCACCCGGTCGGAGAGCAGCACCGCCTCGGCCACCGAGTGGGTCACGAACATGACGGTGCGGCGGTCCCGCTCCCACAACTCCAGAAGGTGAGCGCGCAGGTCCTCGCGGGTCAGCTCATCAACGGCAGCGAACGGCTCATCCATCAGCAGGAGCCTGGGGCCGTGCATGAGTGCGCGCGCGATCGCGACCCGCTGCTGCATACCCCCCGATAGCTGCCGCGGGTAGTAGGAGGAGAATTCCGAAAGCCCCACCGCCTCGATGGCGGCCGTAGGGTCGCCTTTCACAAGCCGGCCCGCCGCCAGTGGCAACCGGACATTGCCTGCGACAGTCCGCCACGGGAGCAGTGCCGGCTCCTGGAACACAATGCCCACATCGCCCGGAGAAAGCCGACCCGGCTCCCGGCCATCAACCAGGATGGAGCCCTCGTCAGGATCGTGGAGCCCCGCAAGGGCGCGTAGCAGGGTACTTTTGCCGCATCCGCTGGGGCCGATGATGCTCACGAACTCGCCCGGGGCCACTTGAAGGGAAGCCCCGGCGACCGCGTCCAAAGCGCGGCCACGTGCGGGATAACTCACCCGTACGTCGCGGACCTCCAGGCCCGCACCCACCGTAGTGCCGGGGGGCATTGAGTGCTGTTAGACTACGGGTGCCCCGGGCCTTTGCCAAGTGCCGCGGGGCATCACTACGCTCCCTCCAGCGGACGAGGTTCCCTACTCCATGAAGCTTGCTTTCGTCGGCGGCACTGGCCCCGAAGGGCTCGGTCTTGCCATGCGCTTCGCGGCCGCCGGCCACGAAGTCGCCATAGGCTCGCGTTCCACTGAGCGCGGTGAGGAAGGGGCCGCGAAGGTCCGCGAAGCTGTCGCCTCCGCAACAGCCACCGGCGGCGCCAACGCCGACGTCGTGGGAGAGGCCGATGTGGTCTTCCTCACGTTCCCCTACAGCGGGCAGAAGCCCACGCTTGAGGCGCTTGGGTCCGCGCTCGCCGGCAAGATCGTCTGCAACGTCGTCGCCCCACTCGAGTTTGTGCAGGGCGTGGGCGCCGTCGCGCTCAACCTTGAAGGCAACAGCGCCCTGCAAGAGTCCATCGCCCAACTCCCGGACGCGCGCGTGGTTTCCGCCTTCCAGAACATGAGCGCGGAGGAGCTACAGGAACTCGACCACCCCATCGAAGCCGATGTCCTTGTCTGTGGCCGCGA
>CAYPAZ010000022.1:0-15272 GCA_964408835.1 uncultured Anaerolineaceae bacterium | reverse complement strand
CGTTGGACTCGCCCAATACCCCGGCGTACTCGCCCAAATCGGGGTCGCACTCTCCGATATCCCCGAACCTCAGCGCCCCTTCTTCGAAGACGGCGTCATCACCTTCGAGGAGTACGAGCAGGCAGTCGTCGCCGAGATCGGCTGTGTAGGGGAGCTGGGAGTCGAAGTCGTCTCTGGTCCGGCTCTTGACCCGAGCGGTATGCGCGTTGAATTCTCTGTCCGCCTCGGTGCCGTGGACTTCCCCACCGCCAGGGCCATGGCTGCGCTGACAGAGGAGTGCTACCGGGAGTACGCCGCCGTTGTGACCGCGGCTTGGGCCTGGCAGACCCGGCCCACAGAGCAGCAGCTCATTGAGGCGCATGCCGCGCTCGCCCTCTGTCTCGCTGGCCATTCGGTCGAGTTGCCCGAGTCGGCCTCCGACGAATCACTCGGGAACCTCGTGCAGGCCTACCCGCTCTGCTTCGAAGGCGTCCAGCGAGAGTTCAAGATCCCGTACTTCGTTGGGCACTACCCCTCCAGCCCGCAGTCGGGTGCCCCGTGATGCGCCGCGCGGCCACCCGCAGCCTTCTCTTTCTGCCCGCGCTCACACTCGTCCTCGCCGCCTGCGGCGGCGACTCCGACCCCTCCCACGACCTCCCCTCCTACGTCCTCTCCGAACTCGACGGTGCTAATGACTTCGTCCGCGATATCCTCGTCGATGGCACCGTCACCCCCGCAGAGTACGAATCCGCGGTGTATGCCACTCTCGGGTGCGTCGCCGAGCACGGCTTCCCCTACACCAATCCCGTCTACCGCTCGGGCGGTGCTGCGGCCCCCCACTGGGAGTACACATATGGCCCCATCCCCGACGAACGCCTCGATGAATTCAGGGCCGTGTCCCACGAATGCCACGCGCAGTTCGAAGGTCCCGTTGTGCCGGTCTGGACCGCCCAGGACGCCCCACCCGAAGAAGAAATCCAGGCCGCCCTCGCCGAAGTCGCCCGCTGCGCCCGCGAACAGGGCCTCCACGCCCCCGACTTCGATACCGTACGTCAATCCCTGCCCGAGCTTGATAGCGACGAGCGGAACATCTTCTTCGACTGCGTCAACCGCCACTACACCGGCGAAGTCCTTCCCAATTGAAATCACCCATCCTCGGGCCTTCTCCCTCCTCCCTTCTCCCTCCTCCCTTCTCGCTCTACCCTACCCCCATGCACAAGGACACCCCCTGCGGCGACCTCCGCCCACAACACGCCGGCCAGACCGTCCGCCTCGCCGGCTGGGTCCATCGCCGCCGCGACCACGGTGGCCTCATCTTTATCGACCTCCGCGACTCCAGCGGTATCGTCCAGGTCGTGTTCAACCCCGAAGCTGCGGAACCCCACGCCGTCGCCCACCGCGCCCGCACCGAGTGGGTCCTCGCCATCGAAGGCGAAGTCCGCCCCCGCGATGCTGCCGCCGTGAACCCCAACCTCCCCACGGGCGCCGTGGAAGTCTTCCCCTCCCGCTGCGAAGTCCTCGCCGAATCCCTCACCCCTCCCTTCTATATCAATGAACCCGCCGAAGTCGATGAACACCTCCGCCTCAAACACCGCTACCTCGACCTCCGCCGCCCCGAGGTCGCCCGCGTCATCCGCCTCCGCCACGATGTCGTCAAATACATCCGCGACTTCCTCTGCGAACGCGGCTTCATCGAAGTCGAAACCCCCACCCTCATCCGCTCCACACCCGAAGGCGCCCGCGACTTCCTCGTCCCCGCCCGCCTCCGCCCTGGCGAATTCTTCGCCCTCCCACAATCGCCTCAGATCCTGAAGCAATTGCTCATGGTCGGCGGCGTCGAACGCTACTTCCAGATCGCCCGCTGCTGGCGCGATGAGGACACCCGCGCCAACCGCACCGCCGAACACACCCAACTCGACCTCGAGATGGCCTTCGTCCACCAGGAGGACGTCATGGCCCTCGTGGAAGAGCTCTATACCGGCATCGCCGAACGCTTCTGGGAAGGCACGCTCGCAGCGCGGCCATTCCCCCACCTCGACTACCAGGACTCCCTTGACCGCTTCGGCATCGACCGCCCCGACCTCCGCTACGGCCTCGAACTCACCGACCTCAGCGATGCCCTCCGCGGCTCCGGCTTCCAGGTCTTCTCCGGCGCCCTCGCCGGCGGCGGCCAGGTCAAGGCCATCCGCGTCCCCGGCCAGGCCGAAATGACCCGCCGCGAAATCGACGAGCTTACCGAGATCGCGAAGTCCGGCGGTGCCCGCGGACTCGCCACGGCCGGCCTCCTCCCCGGTGACGAATGGCGCTCCCCCATCGCAAAGTTCCTCTCCGATGAAGAAAGGCAGGCCATCCGCCACCTTACCGGCGCGGCCGATGGCGACATGCTCCTGATGGTCGCCGACCAGCCCGCCACCGTCGCCGCCTCCCTCCACGCCGTCCGCGACGACCTCGGCGCTCGCCTCAACCTCAAAGACCCCGATGTCCTCTCCTTCGCCTGGGTCACCGGCTTCCCCCTCCTCGAGTGGCGCCCTGTCGAAGAACGCTGGGACGCCACCCATAACCCCTTCTCAGGCTTCCGCGAAGAAGACCGCTCCCTGCTCGATACCGACCCCGGCAAGGCCATTGCCCTCCAGCATGACCTCGCCGCCAACGGCTCCGAAGTCGGCGGCGGCTCCATCCGCATCAGCAACCGCGCCGATCAGGAACACGTGTTCCGCCTCATGGGCTACACCGATGAGGAGATGCGCGAACGCTTCGGCGTCATCCTTGATGCCCTGGAGTATGGCGCTCCCCCGATGGGCGGCGTCGGCATGGGCCTCGACCGGCTCCTCATGACCCTCGCGAAGACCGAGAACATCCGCGATGTCATCGCCTTCCCCAAGGCCTCGTCGGGCCTCGATCCCCTCATGGGCTCGCCCGCGCCGGTGCCCGCAAATCAGCTCGAAGAGCTTGGGATCATGGTCCGGCCCGGCCTTGAGCCCTGACCACCTTGGCCGCTCACGTTAAGCGGCCTTTTCCGGTAGGCTCCATTCCGTTAACGGCGGGCCGCCGCCCATGTACCCTTCGCAACAGCACTTTCTGAATCGGACAGGCGCCCCCGGTCGTACTGATCCGTAGAACTCCCTGGGGTGGGTACGTATGTCCAACCGCATGCTCGTGATGATGATGGGCTTCGTCGGAGTCCTCATCCTTGCCGTCGCCGCGATCTTCATCGCTGTCCTCGCCGGCTCCGGCGGCGACGACGACACCCCCGGCAGCCCCTCGGACAACAACACCCCCAGGCCCGGTGGTTCCGCCGCCGCCATCTGCGAAGGCAACATCCTCATCACCTACGGGTTCGATCCCCTCACCGTCCTCGACCCCATCCAGGTCCGCGATGTCGGTACCGCCGAATACGTGATCGAACTCTTCGGCGGGCTCGTTACCCTCGACCTCAATCTTGAGGTCGTCCCCGATATCGCCCGCGATTGGCAAATCTCCAGCGACGGGACCATCTACACCTTCACCCTCCGGGATGATGTCCTCTTCCACAACGGCCGTCGCGTCACCGCCGAAGATTTCAAGTACAGCATCGAGCGCGCCGCCGACCCCGCCAACAACTCTCCCACCGTCCTCCTCTACCTCAGCGGCATCAAAGGCATCCGCGACAAGTACACCGGCCAGGCCACAGAAGTCGAGGGCGTCCGCGTCATCGACGACCGCACCGTCCAGATCGAGCTCACCGGCCCACGTGATGTCTTCCTCTCTGAGCTCACCTACCCCGTCGCCTTCGTCGTGGACCGTGAGCAGGTCGACTCCGACCCCCGCAACTGGACCCGCCAGCCCAATGGCACCGGGCCCTTCCGCATGAAGAAGTTCAGCCCGGCCGAGGAGATCATCCTCGTCCGCAACGACCGCTACCATCTCGGCGCCCCGAAGATCCAGGAGGTCGTCTTCTCACTCTCGGGCGGCTCACTCCTCACCCGCTACGAGAACGACGAGATCCACATCTCCCCCATCCCTGCCTTCGAACTCGAAGGCATCCAGGACGGCTCCGACCCGCTCAGCGCCGACTATCACCAGCGCGAACTCCTCTCCGTCTCCTACATCGCCTTCAACGCCTCGCAGGCCCCGTTCGATGACGAGAACGTCCGCAAGGCCTTCGCCCACGCCTCCAACATCGAACTGATCAACGAGGTCCTCGCGCTCGGGACCCAGCGCGTCGCCCAGGGCATCACCCCGCCCAACACCCCCGGCTACGACAGCTCGATTTCCACCTACCCCTATGACCCCGAGCTCGCTCGCGAGTTCCTCTCCCAGTCGCCCTACGCCGCGAACATGCCTCGCATCATCCTGACCTTCTCCGGGACCGCCGGCGCTCCCTCAGCCACGCTCGAAGCCCTCCAGCAGCAGTGGGAACAGAACCTCGGCATCCGCGTCGAGCTCCAGGCCAGCGATGCTTCGGCCTTCCTCCGCGAACTTCGCCGCGGCACCTTCCAGATGTACACCACCGGCTGGATCGCAGACTACCCCGACTCCGAAGACTTCGTCGATAAACTCTTCGCCAGCGATTCCCAGCAGAACGAGTTCGGCTATGACAACCCCGAAGTCGACGCCCTCATCTTCGAAGCCCGCACCGAGCTCAACCGGGAACGCCGCTACCAGCTCCTCGCCGAAGCAGAGCAACGCATCCTCGATGACGCCATCGTCATCCCCGTCTTCTGGGGCGTTGAACATCTGCTCGTCAAACCGTGCGTCAAGAACTGGATCGATGTCGGCATGTCCGTCCCGTTCTACCGCCACCTGGAGATCCGCAACGACTAGGGGGTAAGCGCTTTGGGGCCTGGCCTGTTCGGCTACATCGTCCGCAGACTCCTGTGGGCGGTACCGGTCCTCTTTGCCATCTCGCTGATCGTCTTCACGATCATGCGTCTCGCCCCCGGTGACCCGGTCGATACCCTCCTTGGCCAGCGCTACGACGAAACCACCGCCGCCCGCCTCCGTGCCAAGTACGGCTACGACCAGCCCATCTACCGTCAGTACGTCACCTACATGGGTAACGTCGTACAGGGCGACCTCGGCGTCTCTACCCGCCACCAGGACTTCTCAGTCAGCGAAGTCATCTGGCCCAAGATCCGGGTCTCAACGCAGCTCGGAGTGTTCGCTCTCGTCATCGTCTTTGCCATCGGCATTCCTGTCGGGATCTACGCCGCTATGGGCCGTGGCACGTTCCTTGATCCGCTCACCATCAGCTTCTGGCTCGCCCTCGATGCAGTGCCCGTCTTCGTCGCCATACCCATCCTGCAGTACATCTTCGCGCTCAAACTGGGCATCGTTGGCCTCGCCTGGGAGGGCGTCTTCAGCCCCAACGCCATCATGCCCATCCTCATCATGTCCATCCCTGGCGTCGCGGGCGTCGCCCGCTTCATGCGGGCCTCCATCATCGGTGTCATGGGCGAAGACTACGTCCGCACCGCCCGCGCCAAGGGCCTCAAGGAACAGACCGTGGTCTTCACTCACATCACGCGCAACGCCATGCTTCCCATGATCACGGTGATCGGCCTCTCCCTCCCCGGCATCGCCGCCGGTTCGCTGTTCGTTGAGAACTTCTTCGGCATCCCCGGCATCGGCCGGGAAGCCTACGAAGCCGTCCTTGCCCCGGACTACGATGTGGTTCTCGGCCTCGTCCTCTTCGGTTCCCTCCTCTTCGTCCTCGCGAACATCCTCATCGATGTCTCCTACGGGTTCATCGACCCTCGCATTAAAGTCGGCTCCGGGAGGCGCGGATGACCACCGCCACCGTCACCGGCGCATGGGAATCGGAGATGCTCGAGCGGCCCCCCCAATCGCTCAAGCGCCGCGTCTTCCGCCAGCTCATCCGCAAGAAAATCGCTGTCGCCGCTATCGCCTACCTGGCGCTCTTCTACGTCGCCGGCCTCAGCGCACCGCTCATCTCCGCCGCCACCGGCCTTGACCCACGCGAACAGGACCTCCGTGTCGAAGCCGCCCGCCAGGGGCCCTCGCTCGAACATCCCTTCGGCACTGACCGCCTCGGCCGCGATATCTTCATCCGCGTCGTCTACGCTGCCCGCACCACCATCCTCTTCACCCTCGCGGTCGTCGTTACGGGCGGTATCTTCCTCGGCCTCGGCCTCGGGTTACTCGCCGGCTACCGTGGGGGCTGGGTCGATACCGCCATCATGCGCGTCGGGGAGGTGATGTCGGGCCTCCCGACCCTGATACTCATCATCGCTATCACCGCCGCCTTCCGCCCCCGCATCAACGATGTCTCTTTCTGGCTCCAGGACAACACCTTCCTCGGAGAAGACGCGCGCACCCTCGTCCAGTTCATCATCATCGTCGGCGCCACTGTGCCGTTCGCTTGGATCGGGTCCTGCCGGATCGTCCGCTCCCAGGCCCTCGCCATCCGCGAATCCGACTTCGTCAGCGCCGCTGAAGTCCTCGGCGCTTCCACCTGGCGCATCATCACCCGCCACATGCTCCCTGGCGTCATGCCGCTCTTCGTCGTCGGCCTGTCCGGCGGCATGGCCGCCATCGCCGGCGCCGAAGTTACCCTCAGCTTCCTCGGCCTTGGCATCACTCCCCCTGCCTCGAGCTTCGGCACCCTCATCGCCGAAGGGGCCGGCGTCCGCACGTTCCAGACCTACCCTCACATGCTCCTCGCCCCCGCCATCCCCGTCATCATCTTCTTCTTCGCCTGGAACCTCCTCGGCGATGCACTCGTGGACATCCTCGAACCCCGCATGGCGTTCAGGTAGGCTCCCCACCCTCCCGCCCCGGCCCGATCCCGGTCGTTCCCCCACGTCCACCCTGCGTTCACACTCCGTTCTAACGGCGCGCTACTGGCGGAGCAGTGCCCGCCTGCTGATATACTCGAATCCGGAGGACGCCACCGCCGCGTGAAAATAAACCTCGAACGGCTCCCCGAAAGCCGGGTCCAACTCGATATCGAAGTCGATGGTGATCGTCTGGAGCGCTCGCTCGATGGCGCCTATCGCCGTATCGCGAGCAAATCCCGCATCCCTGGCTTCCGCCCCGGCAAAGCCCCTCGCCACATCGTCGAGCGCATGGTCGGCCGGGAAGGCCTTATCCGCGAAGCCCTCGATAAGCTTGTCCCCGATGTCTACAACGAAGCCATCGAAGCCGAAGACGTCCCCGCCATAGCCCAGCCCGAACTCGAAATCGTCGAGATCGACCCTGTCCGCTTCAAAGCCACCGTCGCCGTCCGCCCTACCGTCGAACTCGGCGACTACCGCTCCGTCCGCGTCGAACGCGACCCCGTTGAAGTCACCCCCGAGATGGTCGACGAACAGGTTCTCCTCCTTCGCCGCCGCCACGCGATGCAGGCCCCGGTTGAGCGCCCCGCCCACTGGGACGACTACGTCATCGCCGATGTCACCGGTCAGGTCGAAGGCGAGAATTTCCTCGACGACACAGACGCTGAATTCCAGCTCCGCCAGGACCGGCCCCTCCTCGTTCCCGGCCTCGCCGATGGCATCGTTGGCATGGCCAAGGGCGACGAAAAGGACATCGACATCGATGTCCCCGAAGACTTCGAGCTAGAGCGCCTCAAGGGCAAGCCCGTCAAATTCCACGTCAAGCTCCACGAAGTCAAGGAAGAGATCCTCCCCGAGGAGGACGATGACCTCGCCGGCCTCGTCGACGCCGAGGAGTTCCCCACCCTCGAAGCCCTCCGCCAGCGCATCCACGACGACATCGAGAAGCAACTCATCGGGCAGGCCGAGGGGAAGCAACGCGACGAAGCCGTGGACCTCATCCTCGAAGGCGCGACCATCGAGTTTCCCCAGGTCCTCGTCGAGCGCGAAATCGACCACATCATCCAGGAGAACGTTGGCGGCGACCGCCAGGCCTATCTCACCTACCTCCAACGCGTTGGCCGTAGCGAAGCCGAATTCCGCGAGACGTTCCGGCCCGCTGCCGAGTCTCGCGTCACCCGGTCACTCGTCCTCGCCCAGCTCTCCGACATAGAAGCGGTCGACGCTACCGATGAAGATGTCGAAGCCGAGATCGACACCCTGACAGCCGGTATGGGCGAGGATGGCGCCCGCTTCCGCGAACTCTTCGGCGCCGGCGAAAACCGCGAATCCATTCGCCGCAACCTCATGACACGCAAAGTGCTGGACCGGATCACCGCAATCGCCTCCGGTCAGCTTGAGGAGGAACCCGCGTGAGCGATCCCCGCCGCACGCTAGAGCTTGTCCACGATGTCATCCCCACCGTCATCGAAACCGGACCGCGCTCCGAGCGCGCGTTCGATATCTTCTCGCTGCTCCTCAAGGAGCGCATCGTCTTTCTCGGTACGCCGATCGACGACCAGATAGCGAACCTCATCGTCGCGCAGCTCCTCTTCCTTCAGCGGGAAGACCCGGAGCGCGACATAAGCATGTACATCCACTCCCCCGGCGGCGTCATCACCTCCGGCCTCGCTATCTACGACACCATGCAACTTATCGAGCCCGCCGTTTCTACCATCGCCGTCGGGCAGACCGCCTCCATGGCCACAGTCCTGCTCTGTGCCGGCGCCCCTGGCAAGCGCTACGCCCTCCCCAACGCAACTGTGCATATGCACCAGGCCCTGGGTGGTGCTCGCGGCCAGGCCGCCGATATTGAAATTGCGGCAAAGGAGATCCTCCGGAACAACGAAATCATCCGGAACATCATCGCGAAGCACTCGGGGCAGCCAGTGGAGCGGGTCACCCGCGACTTCGATCGCGACTTCTACCTTGATGCGCAGGGCGCCAGGGAATACGGTTTAGTCGACGAGCTGCTCGCGCGGCCCGAAGACGCGCCGAAGAACTAAGGCCGGAGGAAGACTTGGCGAGCAACCGAAGCAACAGAGTTCAATACCACTGCTCGTTCTGCGGAAAGAACCAGGACCAGGTCCGGCGGCTCATTGCCGGCCCCGGCGCCGTCTACATCTGCGACGAATGTGTCGACCTCTGTCGCGAGATCATCGATGAAGAGAGCGGCGCTGCGACGCCCGCCGGCCCCGGCAAGGCCGTCACCGCCGCCGCCTCGGCTGCCAACGTCCCGCCACCCAAATTCCTCTACGACCAGCTCTCCGAATACGTCGTTGGCCAGGAGCAGGCCAAGAAGGTCCTCTCCGTCGCCGTCTACAACCACTATAAGCGCATCAACTCCAACGCCGATGCCGATAGCCAGGTTGAGCTCGAGAAGTCCAACATCCTGCTCGTCGGTCCAACGGGCGTCGGCAAGACCTACCTTGCCAAGACGCTTGCGAAGCTGCTCGATGTCCCGTTCTCCATCGCCGATGCCACTGCACTCACCGAAGCAGGCTACGTCGGCGAAGATGTCGAGAACATCCTCCTCCACCTCATCCAGGCTGCCGATTACGACATCGCCAAGGCCGAGCGCGGGATCATCTACATCGATGAAATCGACAAGGTAGCCCGCAAGAGCGATAACCCCTCCATCACCCGCGATGTCTCGGGTGAAGGTGTCCAGCAGGCCCTCTTGAAGATCATCGAAGGCTGCGTTGCCAACGTCCCCCCCCAGGGCGGCCGCAAGCACCCCCACCAGGACTTCCTCCAGCTCAACACCCAGAACATCCTCTTCATCTGCGGCGGCGCGTTCGAAGGCCTCGAAGACCACATCGAGAAGCGCCTCACGCGCGACCACGTGCGCATCGGCTTCGGCGCCCAGCGCCAGTTCCGTGGAACCCAGCGCGCCGACGAGCTTATCAGCCACGTCAGCCACGATGACCTGCTTGAATTCGGTCTCATCCCCGAATTCGTCGGCCGCCTGCCCATGGTCGTCGGCCTCCACTCGCTCGACCGCGAGTCGCTCGTGAAGATCCTCTCCGAGCCCAAGAACGCCCTCATCAAGCAGTACCAGCAGTACTTCCAGATGGATGGCGTCGAGCTCCAGTTCACTGAAGAGGCCCTCAACGCCGTCGCCGATGCTGCCATCAAGCAGAAGACCGGCGCCCGTGGCCTCCGCACCGTCCTCGAAGATGCCCTCATGGATGTCATGTACGAGATCCCCAGCCGTGGCGATATCCGCAAGTGCGTCGTCCACCCCGAGGTCATCACCAACCACCAGCGCCCCCTGCTGCTGGCTCGCGGCGGTCAACCCATCGACATCTCCACGGCCCCCGTCGACCACGACGAAGTCATCGACGAATCCGCCTGACCGGTGAAGCGGGGACGAGGGGACGCGCCCCCAATCCCCGCCACCAGGTTTCTTACTCCTTCCGGGCGACGTAGTAGCTGTTGAACGCGTCCCCCTCGGCTTGCTTCACCTCGACATCCGTGAAGCCCGCCTCTCTGAGCAACTCCAGCGCCGTTTGCTCACCCCACATCGTCCCCAGCCCCTCCCCGCCGTACGCGAGCGAAACGCTCATGCAGTGCATGTACGAGACCGTGTACAGCATCTGCCCCAGGGGATGCTCCAGGTTCTCCTCCAGGTTGCTCGAACCCGCGATGTCCGCCATCAGGAACGTCCCGCCTGGCTTCAGCGCAGTGTGGATGTTCGCAAGCACCTTCCGCGGAAATGCCTGGTCGTGAATGGCGTCGAACGCCGTGATCACATCGAAGCGACCCTCCACGTTAAGCTTCGCCACGTCGCTCACCTCGAAGCTGGCATTCGCCAGGCCCCACTCCGCGGCTTCCGCCCGTCCGAGCCCGATCGCCTCCTCCGAGAAGTCATAACCCGTGAATCGACTCCTCGGGAACTCCCGCGCAAGCACATTGACCGCGTGACCGGCGCCACAGCCAACGTCCGCGACATCAATCCCCGCCTCCAACTGCTCCCGCAGCCCCGGCACCAGCGGCACCACCGCAGGCACCAGCGAGAGGTCGAACAGCACAGCTGAATCCTCCCTCATCGCCTCCGCGAAGCCGCCGTACCGCTCGTAGGGCACCCCTCCCCCCTTCGTGAAACACTCCGCCACATCCAGCTCCGCCCGCCCCATGAACCCGATGAACTCCGCGAGGTGCGCAAGGTTATCGGCCCCCGCGGCTCGCGTGAGTGCAGCCGCATGTTCCGCAGGCAGCCGGTATCGCCCCGTGTTGGCGTCATACTCGGTTACCTCTGCGACCGTCATCGCGCCCAGCCACTCCCGCACGTACCGCTCGTTTAGCCCCGCCGCCGCCGCGATCTCCCCGCTGGTGGAAGGCGGCAGCTCCGCAAGCTTGTCGAAGAGCCCCGTCTTGTGCCCGATGCTAAGACCAAGCGCGGTGAAACCATCGTTCACCACGCCCAGCATCCGCCCTCCGAACTCCTCTGCCTTTCCCTGGTCGATGCTCTCTGCTGCCGTCGACATTGAATCTGCTCTCCTTGATCGGTTCCGCTCGCCCGACGGGGGCGCTTGCGCCCGCCGGGCGGCGGTGAAGCGAAAAGTACCCGCCCGGCCATGCCCCAACCTCCGTAGCCGCACGTAATTCGCGTCCGCGGGGTACGTACCCCGCGTGGACTCAGCGCCCTCGCGTCAGTACGTAGGCGGTCGCTGCCGCTCGCGCCGAGGGCCCGGAGACATCCAGCTTGATGTACACGTTCGAGAGATGCCGCTCCACGGTCCGGACGCTGATCACGAGCTCATCCGCTATCTGCTGGTTGCTCCGCCCCCCCGCCACGAGCTGGAGGACCTCTAGCTCCCGCGCGCTCAACACACCGTCGCCGACCGCGCTCGCTTGCGCAGGGCCGCCCGCTATTCCCTCGAGTGCCGCCGTCGCTCGCCCCGCCTCACATCGCGCCCCCAGTCGCATGAACACCTCGCGAGCCCTCCCCGCCTCCATTAGCGCAGCTTTCGTGCTCCCCAGCCCTGCCAGCGCCCTTGCGAGCGCCAACCGGGCTCGCGCCGTCTCAAAGTGCGAGCCCGCCTTCGCGAATCGCTCCACCGCTTCCTCCAGCCGATTTCTCGCTTCTTCCGTTGCGCCCCGGTGCAGCGCGATCAAACCCTCCGAGTACGCCACCGCAGCCACCATCGGCGCGGTCGCGAGAGTTTCGGCGGCTTCTCGCAGCTCTGCCAGCGCGTCCTCTGCTACCTCCCTCTGATCTGCTTCGAGCCCGAACCTCACAAGCAGCTCAAGCGCCGAGGCACGCTCCCCTCGCATCTCCGGCGGGACCCGCCTCGCCGCCCGCTGCGCCAGCTCAAGCGCACCGGCCAGGTCCCCACGCTCGTAGGCCAGCTCCGCCAGCCCCGCGAACGAAAAGGGGTCGCCCTCAACCTCCCCGAACAGCTCATCGGCTTCGTCCAGTCGACCCTGCCGGCAGCGCAGCTCCGCCAGCCGCACGATAGCCTCGCCGGCGTGAGACTGAGCCCACTCCGTCAGCGTCTCCTTCGCCACCACAAGCTCCGCCTCCGCCCGCTCCCACTTGCCCCGCCATTGCAGCACCACAGCGAAGTTGGGCCGGCACAACATCCCGATCTCTGGCACCCCCATCCGCTCCATCGCCTCTAGCGTGCGCTCGCACCACTGGCCCGCCCGGTCGTAGTCCCGCACCAGGCTGCACGCGCTCACCATCGCACAACAGATGGTCCCGATGATGTCCCGGTCCTCCAGCTCGCCCCCCAGCGCCGCGGCTACCGCCTCGTCCAGCGCTCTCATCCCCCCGGCCCTATCCCCCAGCGTCACAAGAGAAAGGCCCTCGAAAGCTCTTCCCATTACCTCCAGCTCAGAGTCCCGCACCTCCCTGCCGGTATGCCGCGCCAGCCGAGACAGCCGAGCACCCTTGGCCGGGTCGTTCTCCGCCCGCAGCGCGATCCAGCCCTCCAGCAGCTCGCACCAGCCGTTCTCCGCACAGGTCGGTAGCTCGTCCAGGAGGCGCCTCGCTCGCTGCACCCAGCCCTGCCCCACAGCCAGCTCCCCGCGAAAGTTGACGCTGTCGGAGCCGCTGAGAAGCGCGATCCGGGCTGCATCCGCCGCCTGGCCACGCTCCCGGTAGAGCTCGAACGCCCGCTGCCGCACAGCGAACAGCCGCTCAAGGTCCGTGTGCAGCCAGTACAGCGCGCAGCCCAGACCCTCAAGCAAGGCCGGGTCGCAGAGCCCCACCGCGCCCTCGAAGATCGCAGCCGCCGCCGCCCACCGCCCCTCCCGCAACGCGGCAACCCCCGGCGCGTACGCCTCGGAATCCGACACACCATCGGGCCATGACCACATGCCGCGCCTCCTCTTCGCCCGATTCTACTGGCTCCCCCCGCCTCATTCTTGAATTCCGGGCGCTGGAATCACTACAGTGCACCACCCGCTGCTCAGCGGAGACTCGCCACCCGGAGTGTGCGGTGAAGGACACCCTCATCGAATTCCGCCAGTTCCTCATGCGGGGCAACATCATCGAACTCGCCGTCGCCTTCGTCCTCGGCCTCGCCTTCGCGGCCCTGGTTACCTCCGTCGTCGATCATCTCTTCACGCCGCTCATCGGGGCCATCTTCGGCGAGCCCAACTTCGCCGCCCTCGACTTCACAATCAACGAGAGCATCTTCAGGTACGGCTCCGTCCTCAACGAAGTATTCTCTTTCCTGGCCATCGCCGCCGCCATCTTCTTCTTCGTCGTCAAGCCAGTGCAGATCGTTCAGGCACGCATGAGGAGCGGCGACACGCCGCCCCCTGAGCCAACCGAGGATGTCGCCCTCCTTCGGGAAATTCGCGACCTCCTCGCCGCCAACCGCCAGTAGCCAGCGTAGAATCGCCCGCGCGGCCACTCGCCGCCCGGGGTTCGCCAGTGCTCACTCAGGTCGATCGTATTCAGGTCGTCGTCCGCGACCGCGTCGAAGCAACAGAGACCTATGCCGCGTTGTTCGGCGCTGAGAAGGTTCGCGAGGGTGGCTCGCGCCTCCAGAACGCCCACATCACCACCCTCCAGCTCGGCGACAGCGAAGTGGACCTCCTCGAACCCGCAGGCGACGGTCCGGTCGCCGACTTCGCCGCTAGCTGGACCGAGGGCCTCTACGGCGTCGGCTTCTCCACGCCAGATGTCTCCGCTATGGCTGCGCACTTCGACGAACTCCAGGTTCCTTATGAGGAAGAGAAGGGCCGCCTCGTTATCCACGGCCACCAACCCCACGGCTGCCCCACCCTCATCTCGGCCGACGAGACCCGCGAGCCCGTCGGCCACATGCGCCACATCTACGAAGTCACCAACCCCGTCCCCGATGCCGCCGCCACCACCGCCCTGTACGCTGGAATCTACGGCCTCGATCCCACAAAGTTCTGCCCCATTCGCAGCAAACGCTACGGCTACGAAGGATCCCTGACCCTCTTCGACCCCCCAAACCGCCTCGACCGGATCGAGGTCACCCAGACGTTCGGCGGGGGCGCCATGGACCGCTTCTTCCAGAAGCGAGGCGCATCGCTCTACATGTGCTACTGCGAAACCGACGATGTCATGGCGCTTGCCGCTCGCCTGAAGGAGCGTGGTGCCCGCTTCGCCCAGGGCGGGGACCGCCCCGACGACACCGGGCTCTTCATCCATCCCTCCGCCCTCCACGGCATGCTCATGGGCGTCAGCCGCACCAACTTCGCCTGGGCCTGGAGCGGCCGCCCCGAACTCGCCGGCCCCGGCGCCGAATCGTACTCCGGCTCACACTGAGCCCCGGGACTTCCGGAGTCCCGGCCCACCGTGGCCGGGGGCGTACCCGCGCCTTCAGAGCTGGCTCCCATCGCCCCCCGGACCAGCCCTACGTTCGCTCGCCTACCAGTACCACCATCGCCACCACCACCCACCCGATCCCCGCCAGGATGATCTGCGGGTCTGTGAAGAGGATCTGGTCCGGCGCGTCCGCCTTCCGCTCCCCGTGCAGCAACAACAGATACCTGAACAGCGCGAACGCCACGAACGGCAGCGTCAGCGCCATCCTCCCGTCTGACGGCACCGTCGCCGACTCGATCGTGTACAGCGCATAGCTCAACAACGCCGTCGCCGCGCCGATGATCACCATCTGGTCCAGCATCGGCCCCGTGTACTTCGCCAGCGATGGCCGGTGGCTCGCCGCCACCGACCCCAACTGCCTGAACTCCGACCACCTCTTGCTGCTCGCGAAGAAGAACGCCGCACCGCTTGAGCACACGTACAGCCACGGGCTGATGTGCACATCGATTGCCACCGCCCCCGCCACCGCCCGCCCGATAACCCCTGAACACAGGATGATCACGTCCAGGATGGCCACGCTCTTCAACCCCGCCGAATACGCCGCCATCAGCACCACGTATCCCGCCACGATCCCCCCGGCCATCGGGTCCAGCGCCGCCGCGACCCCCACCCCGGCCGCCGCCAGCACCACCCCCGTCCCCACCGCCAACCGTGGTGAGACG
>CAYPAZ010000021.1:0-15334 GCA_964408835.1 uncultured Anaerolineaceae bacterium | reverse complement strand
CCGGCCAGCCGCTTCCGGGTTCGCCGCCAGCCTCTCCCCCGGCCCCCGCCAGGCAGTACCCCGGCCGTCAGGCAGGGACTCGTCGGGCACCAGCTCCACGCCCCACGCCGCCCGCGGTTCTGCCTCCTCCTTCCTCCCTCCTCCGTCCCGGTTCCGCTCGTGCCTTCTGATCCTATCGCTGTCGTTGGCATTGGCCGCATCGGCCTTCCCCTCGCCGCCCGGCTCGCCTCGCTGGGTAACACCGTCACCGGTTGCGACATCCGCGCCGACCTCGTTGATGCCGTGAACCGCGGCTTGAACCCCATTCCCGACGAGGAGGGCCTCGGCCCCCTCCTGGCCGAGGTCGTTGCCGCAGGGAGCCTCCGCGCCACCACCGATACTCTCAGCGCGGCCCGCGAGGCCTCCACCCTCCTGTTCGCTGTTGCCGTCGATGTCGGCGAGGACGACCGGGCCGACCTCGAAGCCCTCCGGTCCGCCGCCGAAGCTATCGCCCCCTCGCTCACCGGCAGCGGCAAACTCTGCATCTTCGATACCACTCTCCCTGTCGGCACCACCCGCCAGGTTCTCGCCCCCCTTCTTGAATCCCATGGTGCGAAGGCGGGCCGCGACTTCCACGTCGCCTTCAGCCCCGAACGCCTGCTCATGGGCCGCGTCCTGGAAGACCTGGGCAAGTACCCAAAGGTCGTCGGGGGGCTCGACCCCGAAGCAGGCCGAAGGGCCGCCCAGTTCTACCGCGACGCCCTGGCCGTACCCGTTATCGAGCTCCAGTCCGCCGAGGCCGCAGAGCTCACCAAGATCGCTGAAGGCGTCTACCGAGACCTCAACATCGCCCTCGCCAACGAGCTTGCCCTTACCGCCGACGTGCACGGAGTCGATGTCCAGGAGGTCATCGCCGCCGCCAACACCCAACCCTACTGCCACATCCACGTTCCCGGAACGGGCGTCGGCGGCCACTGCATCCCCGTGTACCCGCGCTTCCTCATGCAGGGTCCCGGCCCCTCCTCCCTCGCCGCCCTCGGCCGCCAGGTCAACGACTCAATGCCCGCCCACGCTGCTCGCCTTGTCGCCGAGGAGCTTGGTAGCCTCCAGGGCAAGCGCGTCCTCATCCTCGGCCTCACCTTCCGCCCCAACGTCGCCGTCGTCCACCACACCAACGCCGTCGATCTCCTCCGCGAGCTCACCGCCCTTGGCGCCACCGTCCACGGCCACGACCCCCTCCTGACCGCAGACGGCATCCGCTCACTCGGCTTCGAACCCGCCTCCGAACCCCCCACTGGCTACGATGTCGCCATCGTCCACGCCTACCACGAGGCCTACGCCACCCTCGATTGGGGCCCTATCGCCCCCCTCATTCTCGATGCCCGCAACGCCATGGACCGCGCCGCCCTCGAGTCCGCTGGCCTCCGCTACCTCGGTATCGGTCGCCCCCCGACCCCCCGCTAATCAACCACGAGCCGGTAGATCCGCAGGTCGAAGCTCAGCATATACAGCTCTCCGTCAAGGTCCTCCGCGAACGCCGCAACCTGTGGGCCACCGTCCGAGATCACCTTCGGCTCCACTCTGGCCCCGCCCTCAACAGCTCCCGCCTCCAGCGCCCACATGCGCCCCGAGCAATAGTCACCGTACAGGTACCACCCGTACATCTCCGGCACCGCGCTCCCCCGGTACACCACTCCTCCCGTTACCGAGCAGCCAAACTGGTGAGTGTACTCCGCCACCGGCAGGATCAGCCCCTCCTGCTCGCAGGTCGTCGCCAGGTAGCATTCGCTTCCTTCCATGATGTTCCAGCCATAGTTCCCGCCCCGCTCGATGATGTTCACCTCCTCCATCCGCCCCTGCCCCACGTCCGCCGCCCAGAGGGTCCCGGTCTGGCGGTCGAAGCTGAACTTCCAGGTGTTTCGCAGCCCGTACGCCCAGTACTCAGGCAAAGCACCACCCGCACCATCAGCCCACGGGTTGTCCGCTGGGATGCGGTATGGCTCCGCCTCGGAAGCGTCGCTCACGTCAATCCGTAGGATGCTCCCCAGCAAGGTACGCGTGAGGTCCTGGCCGTTGCCCTGCGGGTCACCCCCGGAACCCCCGTCACCCAGCGAGATGTACAGCATCCCATCCGGCCCGAACGCGACCTTCCCTCCGTTGTGGTTCGCATACGGCTGTGGCACCTCAAGGATCACCAGTTCACTCCCCGTCGCCAGCCGCAGCTCCGCCCCCTCCCCTGTCGTCTCGAATCGCGCCAGCCGGCCCCTTCGCTCGCCCGTCGCCACGCTGTAATGAAGGTACACGTACCCGTTCTCCTCGAACGCCGGGTCCAGCGCCATACCCAGCAGCCCCTCCTCATTCCCCGCCCGCGACACCCGCGACCGGATGTTCGTCACCTCGAACCGGTCGCTCCCATCCCCGTCCTTCGAAAACCCGACGATGATGCCTTCCTGGAGCGCCACCAGCAGGATCCCCTGGCCCGGCACCTCCACAAGCTCAATCGGCCGCGCGAGTGGCAGCTGTGGGAACGCGAGCTCGAATCTGCCCTCACCGCTACCAGGGGCTGGCGTCGGGTCGGCGGTGGGAGTCCCGGTGAGGGTCGGCGGAGTCTCCGCGCTGGCGGTCGCTGTCGCGGTCACGGTAGCCGGGCCGGTCAAATCTCCGTCATCGTCGTCGCCGCCCCCGCATGACGCGGCCAGCATCGCCACTGTGATGCCAGCGGCGAAGACACCCACCGCGAACCGTTTCGTTAACATCCCTAAAGGCTACCGACTCCCGGGTTACTTCTGGTCAAGGCGCGAGCCCGGGCCTCCCGATTCACCCGCCGAGACGCGCCGCCGCCGCGTCCCGCGCCCCGCGAATATCCGCACCGAATCCCCGCTCCCGCAACGCCCTCCCCAGCGCCGAAAGGAACAGCAACACGTTCCCCTCCGTCGATGATTCCCCCATCAACCCCACCCGCCAGACCTTTCCGCGCAAGTCGCCCAGCCCGCCTCCGATCTCAATCGAATGCGCCGTCAGCAGCTCCCTCCGGACCTCCATGTCGTCCACCCCCTCCGGGATCCGCACGGTCGTCAGGACCGGCAGCCGCACCTCCTCATCGGCGTGCAGCTTCAACCCCATAGCTTCCAACCCTCTCTGGAGCGCCCGGCCGTTACGCTCATGCCGCGCCCACCGCGCCTCCAGCCCCTCCTCCAGCACCAGCGCCAGCGCCTGGTGCAACGCATAGACCATCGCCGTCGGCGCCGTGTGGTGGTACACCCGCTGGTCGTTCCAGTACGCCTCGAGCAGCTTCATATCCAGGTACCAGCTGTTCGCGGGAGTCTCGCGCGACCGCACAACGCCCGCCGCCGCCTCCGACATCGTCACCGGCGCCATCCCCGGCGGCGCCGAAAGGCACTTCTGTGTCCCGGAATAGACAGCGTCCGCCCCCCACGCATCCACTTCCACCGGTACCCCGCCCAGCGAGGTCACACAGTCCACCAGCAACAGCGCGCCCGCTTCCTTCGCCACCGCCGCGACTGGCTCGATCGGCTGCTGGACTCCGGTCGAAGTCTCCGCGTGCACCACGCCGACCAGCTTCACCTTCCCCGCCGCCTTCACGGCCTCCCGCATAGCCTCCGGGTCCACCGCCGAACCCCACGACGCGTCGACCCGCGTCACCACCCCCCCGGCTCGCTCCGCCATCTCCACGATCCGCGCCCCGAAGTACCCGCACACTCCGATGACCACCCGATCCCCGGGCTCCACGAGGTTCATCACTGCCGCTTCCATGCCGCTTGTCCCCGTACCCGGTGTCGCCAGGGTCATCACGTTCTCGGTCCGCAGGACCTGCCGGAGCATCACCCGGCACTCATCCATGATCTGCAGAAAAGCCGGGTCCAGGTGGCCCAGGATCGGCGCCGCCATCGCTCGCTGGACCCGCGGGTGCGCCCCGCTCGGCCCGGGCCCCATGAGCACTCGAGTCGGCGGGTTGAAAACGGGAGTGTTCGGCATGGCGGGTATCCTACCGGCTCCGGCTACCTCAGTCCGCCTCCGTCCCTCTACGGATCACTCTTCGTCCGCGTCCACTGGTTCCCCGGCCACCGCAACACGTTCATCGTCCCATCCCCCTCGAACCGCACATAAGACCCCGATTCGATCTCCATCAAATACACGTGCGCAGGCCCCTTCGGTCTCCACGCCATCAACTCGAAGATGTGCTGCCAGTACGGCTCCACCCGCTCCCCCTCCAGCGCCACCAGCCGGCCGTACAGCTTCACGTCGCCCTCCTGGCCGTCCTTGTTCGCAGTGGTGCTGTGCACGGTCACCCGGTTGTCCCGCATCACGTCCAGGAACTTCTTCGATTGCCACATCCCCCCGAACACCAGGTCCCCGTCCCAGAATGTGAACTCGATCGGCGAGATCCTCGGCCACCCGTTCTTCCGGAGCGTCCCCATCATCACCAGCTCCGTCGCGCCAAACCGCTCCCGCGCGAGCGCCGCCAACTCTGGCGACGCCGCTTCGAACTCACTCCAACGCATCGCTGATTCGCCTCCCGCGCTCTGAGGCGACTATCGTCGCCGATCGCGACAGCTCCTGTCGCGACCGGCGAAGCGCGGCTGGGACGCTACCGGATCGGCCCCCGAATCTCGCCACCAGGGTTCTCGAGCGTGTGCACGTTCACATACGCCTCTCCCGTGCGCATCTTCGCCAGCAAATCCTCGAAGCTGGCAACCCCGCCCGGACATGCATCAGAGTCTGGCTGCACGACCACGTCCGTAATCACGCCAGTTGCAAGCACACCGTTGACCGTCACGCCTTCAGCTTCCAGGCCGAACAGGAACGCAACCACGGGCCCGTTCACGTCGGGAGCCCCGCAATGAATGTGCGCCTGGGTCACGCCCTCGATGTTCGCGACGATGAGCCTGAAGTGCAGCTCCGTGCCGTCCTTCGAGAGCTTCAGGGTCGTCTGTCCCTGCGCTTTCGTGTCCACCGCAGGGACTTCATTCTGGCCGGAGAGGTGAGCGGTGAAGTTCTTGCCGCTCCCCGCGAATGCAGCTCCCGTGATTGCTACGGCCATCAATGCGGTCAGGCTGATGCTGAGCGTTCGAAATCGCTTCATGGATCGTCCTCGCTTTCTGGGCGCGAAGTGTTCTACGAACCCGGTCGCAGTACTGATCAACCGCGTTTCTGGAGCGAGTCCCCCGCCACGTCCGAGGCAAACGCCTCGATCTGGGCCACTTCATCGGCCACCGGCCACAGGTACATCGTATCCAGCCCGGCTTCCTCGTAACGCGCCACCTTCTCCCGCACTTCACCCGCACTCCCGATCAGAAGCCGCTCCGAGAGCAGCTCCGCCGGCCGGTTCAACGCCTTCGCCACCACCTCACCCACCATCCGCTCCCTCTCCGGGGCGCTGTCCGTCAGATAGAACACGGTCGTAGCCAGCGCGTTCGGGAACCCTTCCCCGTCCCTCCCGCGCGCCACCAGCAACTCCGCCAGCCTCGCCTTCGACTCCCTGAACTGCTCCGGCGTTGTGTTGTACGCCGAGGCCAGCCACCCATCCGCCAGCCTCGCCACCCGCTTCAGCCCTGCATCCGACCCCCAGCTCCCAATCCAGATCGGCGTCACCGCCGCCGGCCGCGGTTCAAGGCTGATCCCCTCGGTCGAATAGAACTGTCCCCGGTAGCCCTGGTCCCCCGATAGCAACGCCCGCAACGCCCCCACCGACTCGTCGAATCGTGGCCAGCGCTCCTCGAACTCAATCCCGACCGCTTCGTAGTCTCGGGACGAAGACCCCGGACCCACCCCGGCCACCAGCCGTCCCCCCGACAGGATGGAGAGCGCTCCCAACGTCTTCGCCGTTGCCAACGGTCCACGCACCACGGGCAGCGCCACGGTCGTGGCCAGCGTCATCTCCCCCGACTCCGCAAGCACCGCGGAAAGCGCCGCCGGCCCGTCGAGCCACGGCCGCCCGAAGACCAGGTGGTCGTTGGCGGCCAGTCCGGTGTATCCGAGCTCCTTTGCTCGCCGCGCCACCGCGAGCAACAACTGGAGGCTGAACGGCCGCCCCGTGAAGTCGATCAACGGCAAGTGCACTCCGAATTTCACTCGAACCCCTCCTGGCGTTGCCACAGCCGGCGCAGTTTACCGCCGCCCGGCCCCTGTGGCCGCTTCGCTTCTTCAGAACCTCTCTACGGGTTCTTCATGCTGCTTCCAAGCTTCGCTCTTCCCTCGCTCCTACCTTTGAACCTGCCCGCCGGCACACCTGCAAACCGCCGGCGAGACCAACACAAGGAGTATTCACAATGACGCAGGTAATCTCTCAGGCAACGACCCGGAACGGCGTCAACGCCGATGTCATGTATGGCACGCTCGATGCCATCAAGGCTCAGCCCGCGCTTGGCAAGTTCCAGTTCCGCGCTACCAATCGCTGGATGGGCGGCAGCCACAACCGCTCCACCATCAAGGACTTCTACGGCGCTGGCCAGGAAGACCGCTCCCGCGCTGAACCCTTCGAAGTCAACGCCGGTGAGCCCGCCGTCCTCCTCGGTCAGGACGAAGGCCCCAACCCCGCGGAGTACCTCCTCCACGCCCTCGCGGCCTGCCTCACCACCTCCATCGTCTACGTCGCCACCGCCCGCAAGGTGAACCTCACCGCCCTCTCCTCGACCCTCGAAGGCAACATGGACGCCCGCGGCGCCCTTGGCCTCAGCGACGAGGTCCGCAACGGCTTCAGCGACATCCGCGTCACCTTCACCATCAGCGGCGACGCGCCTCCCGAGAAGCTCCAGGAGATCGTCGAGCGCGGCAAGGCCCGCTCAGCTGTCTTCGACATGATCACCCACGGCGTTGCAGTCGACGTCCAGACCGTCACCGCCTGACCGTGCAGGGTGTGGTAGCGGCCGGGCTCTGCTCTCCCCCGGCCGCTACCGCCCCTCACATCCCATCTGTAAGGAGAACCACGAAGATGCCCGGTCCGTACGATGTCCCCGCCATCGACCTGACCCGTCAGATCGACGAGCGCCTCCGTGAAACGCGACTCGAACGAGCACTCGCCGTCCACGGACGCGAACTCCACTGGGTTCGCCTCAACCGGCGGAAGTAGAGAACCCCGGATGCGAACCCACCGGCTTCCGCTCTGCCGGCCGCGCACCGGGCCGCCTGGCCCTCATTCGATAGGCCTCATGCGGTCCTCGGGTGAGTCAGCTCCCCCGCGCCACCGGCCACTCGAAGGTCGGCACCACCAGCTCCTGCTCTTCGCCACCGAAACGGCGCCGCATCTCCTGCTCGAAGAAAAACTCCGTCTCCCCGAACGCCGGTCGTAGCTCGTCGAGCCACGTCGCAGAGGCGTCGTACCGCGCGAAGAACGGCTGCCCCACCCACTCCGGGTTGCGAGCCTGCAGGAACTCCAGCGTCAGCACCTTTTCACCTCTCACGTCCGCAACGCCCACAACCCGGACCTTGCCGGGGTCCGTCGACATGCTTGGGCCTCGGACCGTCCGCGCCAGGCCGCTCACGTTCGCATACGCCTCGCGGAAGACCTGCCACGCGCGTACCAGCGGCACGCTGAAGTAATGCTGCGCGCCCGTGTCCCGTGCAACGAACATGTAGTAGGGGATAAGCCCTAGCTGGACCTGTGCCCGCCACATCTCGTTCCACGCCGCCGGGTCGTCATTAATCCCCCGCATCAGCGGTGACTGCGTCCGGATCTTCGCTCCGGTCTCCAGGATTCGCCCGATGGCTTCCTTCACGGCGTCCGTGCTCAGCTCCCGGGGGTGGTTCACGTGCGCCATGATCGCAAGGTGGAGCCCACGCTCGGTAACCCGCCGGAACAGCCCCAGCAGCTCCTCCGCGTCCGCATCGCTCGTGAACCGGTATGGCCAATACGAGAGCGACTTCGTCCCAATGCGGATCGTTCGCAGACTCGGCAGGTCCGCCTCCAGGAGCGCACCGATATACCTCTCGAGGTGCGCCGTTTTCATCACCAGCGGGTCCCCGCCCGTGATGAGCACATCGCTAACCTCCGGGTGCTGCCGGAGATACTCCACCAGCTGGTCCGCCTCCCGCGTGGCGAACTTCAGGTCCGCGTCCCCCACGAACTGAGGCCACCGGAAGCAGAACGTGCAGTACGCGTGGCACGTCTGCCCGTTGCTCGGGAACAGCAGTACCGTCTCCTGGTACTTGTGCTGCACGCCCTGCAGCGGCTCGCCGAGGATCTCCGGCACGTTGTGTTCCAGCTGCCCCGCCGGATGCGGGTTCAGCTCGTACCGGATCCGGTCCGCCGTCTCCGCCACAATCGGCGCATGGTCACCCGCCTCGAGAGCGAGCGCCATCGCTCGGTCGTGGCCCGGCTTGAGCATCCCCGGCTGTGGGAACGTCAACACGAACATCGGGTCGTTCGGCACGTCGTCCCAGTTGATCAGCTGCTCCACTACGTAGTTATTGGTCTTGAAGGGCAACACGTGGCCAACGCGGATCAATGCCTCCCGGTGCTCACGCGAAAGCCGACCGAACTCCGGGATCTGGTCGATGTTTCGCAACGTGTAGGCCTGGTACCTGCCCGTCGTCTTCGATGCTTCTACGACGCCTGATGCCGCCATTGGAATGCCTCCTTGGGCGCAGGGTGCAGCCGGTCACTGCTGGCCCTGGGTTGGGGGCACGGGTTGCCTTCCGAAACGCTGAGGCGCCATCGCCTCTGCCGCTGCCCGGTCTCGCCCTGGAAAGCCGTGTCGCCCGAGGCGACCACGGCCACTTCTTCCCGCTGTCCACGGGGCGAAAGGTCAGTTTGCGTTAGTTCCCTGGATGGCGTGCTTCAGGGATCTCCCGCCGCCCAACGTGGGCGGCGACTACCTGCCATGGCCGTGACACCGCCAGGCGCCTTGACCACTGCTGAGCTTTGCCCGCGCGGCCCGCCCCTGGGAGAGGGCGTCCGCCACGCAAGCCAATGACGTTGGAAATCCGCATAGCAGACCTCGCAGGCTGGACGGCAAGCGGCCGCCGCTGGTTCTGGAGGCAACTGCCTCCCGATCTGTCTACGGAGTTAGCTGACGGGTTCGGCGTCGGAAGTCGCCTATCTCCCAATCCTTGGGAGAATTCACCCCTCTGGGCGCTGGGTCCCCCGCTCCTTCCTCGATGGAAGGATTCGACCCTCCCAGTCTATCACTTCTCGGACCGCCGCGGCGCAAGAGTTTCCACTATCTGCTATCCGAGTTTACGTTCACCGGGGCGCGAAATACGGCACAACCTGCTCCCCAAGCAAGGAGATAGACTGCATCACGTCATAATGCGAAATCGCGCCAACCTGCGATTGGCTCATCACGCTGTTGATCCCCAGGTCAGCGTAGTGGCTCAGCTTCCGCCGGCAGTGCTCCGGGTCCCCAATCACGATCATGTCCTGCTCGTCCATCGCTTCCAGCAGCTCCTCTGGCGTGATCGGCTCCCCCTTGAAGAACGTCTCGATAGCCTTCGTCGCCGCGTTCTGGACCATGCCAGCGCCCGCTTCCCGCTCTCGGGCCAGCTGCACGAAGTCCACCCCGCTGTACACCGTCTGGTCCTCCGGCGGAGCAAGCAACCGCCCGATCGTCGCCAGGTACCATGCCACCGCCTGCGGCGCCCCACTCGCGATCGCCTCCTCCCGCGTCGGCGCGCAGTGGACGAACGTCAGCGCGTTCACCTTCTCGTTCACGAACTCGCCGGCCGGCTTCGCCTCCGCGATCGCCGACCGGTACATCCCGATTCGCCGCTGTAGCTCCTCCACCGGGACCATGATCAGCAGCGCCATCACCCCGAGCCCGAACTTCCCCGCCACTTCGAATGAATCCGGCTGCGTCGCCGCCAGCCACATCGGCGGGTGCGGGTCCTGGATAGGCTTCGGGTGCACATTCCGCGAAGGCACCTGGAAATACTGCCCCTCGTGAGAGTAGTCCTCCGTCGCCCACATCCGCGGGATCATGTGTAGCGCTTCCTCCCACATCGCCCGCGAATCCGCCGGGTTGATCCCGAACCCCGTCTGCTCGTACCAGCTCGAACGCCCCGTCCCGAACTCGACGCGCCCATCGCTCACGATGTCCAGCGCCGCGATCCGCTCCGCCACCCGGATCGGATGGTTGAACGGGTACGGAAGCAACACAACGCCGTGGCCGATCCGTATCCGGTTCGTACGCTGCGAAACCGCCGAAAGAAACACCTCCGGCGCCGAACTGTGCGAAAACTCGCTCAGGAAGTGGTGCTCCACCTCCCAGGCCGTACCGAATCCGAGCTTGTCCGCCAGCGTGATCTGCGCCAGCGCCTCCCGGTAGGAGTTCCGTTCGCTGTCCGCCGTCCAGGGCCTCGGGCACGAAAGTTCGTAGAGAAGGTCGACTTGCACTCTCACCTACCAAACGTTAGGTGGCCGGAACGCTAGACCATCCCCATAATCACGGTCAACTCCCGGAGTACCCATGACCATCGATATCGGCATCGACTTCTTCCCTACCGCCTATACCATCGACCCCGCCGCACTCGGCCAGGCCGTCGAACGCGCTGGTTTCGACTCATTCTGGGTCCCGGACCACCCCGTCTTCCCCACCCAACCCACCACTCGCAACCCCCTCCGCGGAGATGGCCACTACCCCGCGGTCTTCCACCAGATGGCTGACCCCTTCGTCGCCCTCTCCTTCGTTGCCGCTACCACCTCCACCCTCAAGCTCGGCACTGGCGTCACGCTTGTTACGCAGCGTCACCCGTTGACCCTGGCCAAGGCCGTCTCCACCCTCGACAACTTCTCCGGTGGACGCGTCCTCCTCGGCGTCGGCACCGGCGGCATCCCCGAAGACATCGAGATCTACGGCGTCCCCTTCAATCGGCGCTGGACTTACGCGTCTGAGTCCGTCCGCGCAATGAAGGCCCTCTGGCGCGACGGCTCGGCCAGCTTCACCGGCCGCTTCATCAAGTTCCCCGAGGTCCGCTGCGACCCTCTGCCCGCTCAGCGCCCCAACCCGCCCGTCCTGGTGGGCGCCCGCCCCACCGACCGTACCCTCTCCTATGTTGCTGAATGGGGCGATGGCTGGCTCCCGCCCAGCGGCCTCCCTCCCGCTGACCTCTACACCGCCCGTATGGACCTCGAACGCAAGTGCCGCGAACTCGGCCGCGACCCGTCCACGCTCGACATCACCGTCTTCTTCGTCATGGACATCTCTCCCGAGACCCAGCGCGCCTACGCGGAAGCCGGCGCCAACCGCATCGTCATCCCGATCTACAACCACCCCGGCGTCAAAGTCCCCATGGACCGCTGGCCCGAAACCCGGCTCGCCCTCCTCGGTGGCCTGGACTCCCCACCCCCAACCCCCGCCCAATCCCTCGAAACCCTCGACCGCCTCGCCACCCTCGCCCGCCTCTAGGTTGATGCCCCACCTCTCTCGGCCACAACGCCAGCCCGGTTGACCCGGCAACCCCCGTTCCCGACAATCTCTCAACCAAACGTTTGACGGTTTGCGCGAGCATTCGCCTCCCCGTCCCATGGACTTACGTGGACCAGCCAACCACCTCCGACGCCCTCGCCGGCATCCGCGTCCTCGACCTCGCGGGCCCCTTCGCGACTTTCACCGCGAAACTCCTCGCCAGCTATGGCGCGGATGTCATCCGCATCGAGCCGCCCGGCGGCGACCCCCAGCGGAAGCTTGCTCCCGTCGCCGGCAAAGGCTCCGGCCCCGGCATCCCCTTCCTTGCCAACCACACCAATAAGCGAAGCGCCGTCCTGGACCTTATGACTCTCGCCGGCCAGCGCGTCTTCCGCCGCCTCGCCACCACCGCCGATGTCGTCCTCGAAACCGAGCCCCCGGGCTCCATGGCCAGGCGCGGCATCGGCCCCGAACAACTCCTCGAACTCAACGCCCGCCTCGTCTACGCCGCCGTCACGCCCTTCGGCCAAACCGGTCCCTACGCCCGCTACCGCGCGACCGACTTCACGGCTCAGGCCATGGGCGGGGCCGTCTTCCTCACCGGCGAAGCAGGCGAAAAGCCAGTCCGCGGCGGTGGTCGCGTCGCCGAAAAGATGGCCGGCTACACCACCGCCACCGCGGTGGCCATGGCGCTCATCTATCGCAACGCGACCGGCACCGGCCAATTCATCGACGTCTCGGTTCAGGAAGCTGTCGCCTCCCAGATGGAATCGTCCGCCGTCAGCTACTGGTTCACCGGCATGGTTCGCCAGCGCAACGGCTGGCGCTATCCGAGCACCACCTGCCCCGCCGGCGTCTACCCCTGCAAGGATGGCTACGCCTCCATCGTCGCCTCCAAAGAGCACCAGTGGGTCGCCTTCCGCGATTGGGTCGGCGATGAGCGCCTCTACAAGGAGGAGTACCTCCTCGAACCCAACCGCTTCGCCGACCGCGACTACATCGATCCCATCGTCATCGAGTGGACCAGGACCATGCCCAAGGCCGAACTCTTCCACGATGGCCAGCGCCGCGGCATCCCCATCGGCGAGAGCATGACCCCGCTGGACCTCGTTAAGGACCTCCACCTGCGGGCCCGCGGCTACTACGTCGAGACCGAGCACCCGGAAGTCGGCACGTTCGAGTTCCCCGGAGCACCCTTCCCGCTTTCCGAAACGCCGTTCCGTGTTCGCCGCCCCGCTCCCGCTCTCGGCCAGCACACCGCCGAGGTCCTCGCCGAAGCGGGCCTCACACCCGCCGAAATCGAAGACCTCACCCGCCAGGGAGTCGTCGCATGACCACCAACGGCAACTCCCCCGCCGGCGCCCTCGAGGGCATCCGTGTTATCGATATGACCTGGGTCATCGCCGGTCCCGTCGCCACCCGCATGCTCGCCGACCAGGGCGCCGAGGTCATCAAGCTAGAATCCCAGCGCTCCATGGACCCCGGCCGCATGGGCGGCCCCTGGCTCCACGGCGTCAACACCTTCCCCGATGGCGGTGGGAACTTCGCCAACCTCAACCGGAACAAGCTCGGCGCCACCCTCAACCTCAAAGCCCCGGAAGGCAAAGATCTCTTCAAGCAGCTCGCCGCCGTCAGCGATGTAGTCGTCAACAACTACCGCGCCGGCACCATGGATGGCTTCGGGCTCGGCTACGACATCCTCAAGGAGGTTAACCCCGGCATCATCATGTGCGAGATGTCCGGCATGGGCCAGACCGGCCCCTACAGCTCCCACGTCACCTACGGCCAGACCCTCATGGCCGTTGCCGGCTGCTACGAATCCACCGGCTACCCCGATGGCCCGCCCTTCCTCCCCGGCTACACCTACGCGGACTTCGCCAGCCCCATCATCGGCGCCTACGCTATCGCCACTGCTCTCCTCTGGCGCCAGCAATCCGGCAAAGGCCAGTACATCGACCTCTCACAGCTCCAGGTCACTGCCTCCCTCATGGCCGAGTCCCAGCTCCAGGCCATCCTCACCGGAGACGCCCCCACCCGCCAGGGCAACTTCGAACCCGGCGCCATCGTCCACGACTGCTTCCGCTGCAAGGGCGAAGACGAGTGGTGCGCCGTCGTCGTCCGCACCCCCGAAGAGTGGGCCGCCCTCCGCGCCATCGTCGGCGACTCCCTCCCCGAGGATATGCCCGACGCCCCGTCGCTCGCGGTCGATACGGCCATCGAGGTGTGGACCAGCACCCGCGATGCCCGTGAAGTCATGGACACCTTGCAGGCCGCGGGCGTCGAAGCCGGCAAGGTCCAGAACGCCCGCGACCTCGTCGAAGCCGACCCTCAACTCAAAGCCCGCGACTACTTCGCCTGGTACGACCACCTCATGGGCGAACGCGCCATGGTCGATGGCATCCCCTACAAGATGTCCGCCACCCCCGGCTCCATCCAGCGCGGTGGCCCCATGTACGGCGGCGACAACGACTACGTCTTCGGCGAACTCCTCGGCCTCTCCCCCGCCCGCATCGCCGAACTCCGCGAATCCGGCGTCATCGCCTGACCCCCTGGAGTCCCGGCCCACCGTGGCCGGGGGCTAACCCCACCCACGCCCCCCCTACCGAACCGCGTTCGGATTCACTATCCTGTTCCCAACTCGCGCCCGGAAGGTGCCCCGTGACCCAGCAAGAAACGAAGCCCGAGCTCCCCCTCGGCATGGCCCTCACCCCCATGAACCCCGCCTACCAGGAGGACCCCTTCACCCTCCTCGATGCCGTCCGCGAAGCCGACCGCATCGTCCACGACCCCCTCTTCGGCCGTTACATCGTCGGCCGGTTCGATGACGTCCATGCCATCCTCAACGCACGCGACCTCGCCGTGGACCCCCGCAAAGCCGCCGAGGGCACCTTCAACCGCATCTTCCGCGCCGACGAAATCGACCAGCGCCGCACCCAGTCGATGCTCTTCCTCGATCCCCCCGATCACACCCGCCTCCGCGCCCTCGTGACCAAAGCCTTCACCCCCCGCTCCATCGAGCAGATGCGCCCCCGCATCGAAGAGATTGCGAACGAACTCCTCGACGCGGTTGAAACCGAGGCCACCTTCGACCTCATGACCGCGTTCTGCCAGCCCTACCCCACCATCGTCATCGCCGAGATGCTCGGCGTGGACCCCAAAGACCAGGCCGACTTCAAGCGCTGGACCGACGAGAGCGTCGCCGCCGGCTTCGACCCCTTCGCTTCCGACGAGGTCAAAGAACGCGCCCGCATCGCCGGCGAAGCCTTCGATGCCTACATCCGCGCAGTCGTCGCCGAGCGAAGGGCCGAGCCCCGCGATGACCTCATCAGCCGCATGATCCAGGCCGAAGAGAACGGTGACTTCCTCGATGATGACGAGGTCGTGACGATGATCCTGCTGCTCCTCGCCGCCGGCAACGTCACCACCACCGACCTCCTCGGCAATGGCATGAAGAACCTCCTCCACCACCCCGACCAGGCCCAGCTCCTTCGCGAACACCCCGAAATGGTCCCCCATGCCGTCGAAGAGATGCTGCGCTTCGAAGGTCCCGTCACCTTCTCCGGCCGCATCACCGTCGATGATCGTGAGATCGCCGGCTGCCCCATGACCCCCGGCCAGTCCATCACCGTCGCCCTCGGCGCCGCCAACTACGACCCGCGCATCCACAAGGATCCCCACAAGTTCGATGTCACCCGCGAAGACATCGACCACGTCGCCTTCGGCGGGGGCCGGCGTTACTGTCTCGGCGCACCCCTCGCCCGCCTCGAAGCTGAGATCGGCGTCCGCACCCTCCTCACGCGCTTCCCCAACCTCCGCCTCGCGGACCAGGAGCTGAAGTGGAAGAAGGTCCCCGCCTTCCGCGGCCTCGAATCCCTCATCGTGGTCACCTGACCGGGCGGCTCGGCTCGTAAGCCGGGCCCCCCCCCCCCCACCCCCCCCCCCCCCCCCACCCCCCGCCCGGGGGGGGGGTCTCCCCGTGTTTCTCCCCCCCC
>CAYPAZ010000020.1:0-15477 GCA_964408835.1 uncultured Anaerolineaceae bacterium | reverse complement strand
CTCGCCATGGCCTACCTCCTGTGGCGCCGGCGCCTGGTCGAAATCAGCCCCGGCCTCACGTTCCTCGTCGCAACCCTCGCCTTCACCTTCATCGGCGTGGCGCTCGAACAGGGCGATGGGTCCACCGCCGCGAAGAACACGATGACCATCCTGGCCGCGGTCTCCCTGGCCCTGACCTGCGTCTCCTTCCTCGCCGCCTTCATCTGGACCGAGTGGAAGTCCCCCAGCAGGGCCCCCGAACCCGAAGCCTGAGCTAATCCCGCGCCACCCCCGGCACCACCGCCCCTACCGGCATCGCCGGCCCGATCAGGAACTCGAACGCTCCGATATCGCATGCCCCGTCGGTTCGTGGCACGCCGCGCTGGTCTAATCCCGGGCAGAGCCCGTTGTCTCCGGCGTCGATCGCCGGACTACCCCAAATCAGTGCATGTGTGCGCGTCGGTCCACCATTGTCGGCGAGCGGGGACAGCATCGGATCCGTTGAGGGCTGGTCGCCAGGCCCACTTAAGCTGCAGCTGCCATCCGTTGCGATGTTGTGTCCCTGGGACTGGATCGCCGGCTGGTCACCCAGGCTACACGGCCCGTCGGCCGCCGCCGCCAGGATCGAATTCCGAACGCGCACTACTGCGGCGTCTGCATCCGCTGATAGCGCCTCAGCCTCGACCCCCGGGGACGAGTTGTTCGCAATTGTCGAGTTCCGCAGGTCCATCTTCCCGCTCGCCGCGATGAGTCCCGGACTGTTGCTCCCTGCCGTGTTCCCGCTGATTGTCGAATTCAGAATGGAGGCGTCGGCATATAACACCACTGCCCCCCCTACCAGTGCATGGTTCCCTTCCACAGTGCTGTCCCACATTGTCATCTCCGGAGTATTGACAAACGGGCTCCCGCTGGTGTGGAAGATGCCAGAACCCCGCTGCGCTTCGTTCCCATCGATGGTTGAGCGCATGATCCAGATGACCCCTGAATTGAACACACCGCCCCCGCCACCGGCCGAAACCTCATGGCCCGATGCCGCCTCGCTCGTGTTCCCATACACGCGCACAAGTGAAAGGTCCAGCACTCCGCGGTTGCGGATCGCCCCGCCCCCTCCACCGCCTGCGTCCTCAATGCGCCCGCCCGTGATCCCGATACCTTCGATTAGCACCTCCGCCGCATCGTGGATGTCGAACACTCTGTCCAGCCCGTTGCCGTCGACAATCGCCAACTCGGGCCCGGGCCCCGTGATATGCACGTCGTCGGTCACGTCGAGGTCACCGGTCAGCCCCCCATCCTCGTCCGCCCCGGCCAGCGTCAGCACGTACGTCCCCGCGGGCAGGGAAACGTAGTCCACGCCCGGGTTCGCGTTCGCCGCCAGGATCGCCTCCCGCAACGAGCAGTCGGTCGGCGTGCACGTCCCGGCGCTATCCGTGGTCTTGGTCACAATGTAGTGCTCAGCACCCGCGACCTCACTGCTCCGCGGCCCCAGCAACACCAGGCCGACGACCGCGACCGCAACCACTACCGTCAATGCCCTGCGCATGGCGCGTCTCCTTGTTTCACGCCTGGGAGCGTCTGGAGGCTACTCCTTTCGGAGTCCCCTCTCAACCAACTCAGAGAACTCAGCGCCACTCACTTGCCAGCCGCTCTGGGGGCACTTTCGAACCCACGCCGCTTGTGCGTCCCGTCGCAAAACGGCTTCCGCCCCGACTCACCACACCGGCACAGGAACAGCGCCTCACCCTCCGCCACCTCAAATCGCTCCCCTGAGGCATCCAGCAGTTCCACAGGCCCCCGGATGATCAGCGGCCCATTGTCTCTCAGGCTCACCTTCACATCGGCCACGCCCGCATTCTCGCCCGCCGGTCCGGACTTGTCGAAGCGCTGCACCCCGCCATGGCTTGCTTCCGCGTGGTGCGCCAGATAGCGTGACCGGATGCGCAGGGTCGCCCTTTTCGTCCCCTGTTACATGTCAACTCTCCGCCCTGGGGATGCCGGCCACGCCGCCCGCGTCCTCCAGGCTCTCGGCGATGACGTCACCTCTCTTGACGGTCGCTGTTGTGGCCAACCGGCGTTCAACTCCGGCTTCCGCCCCGAGGCGAGGAAGGTTGGCACCGAACTCCTCCGCGACGCCCGGTCCTTCGAAGCCGTCGTGACCCCCTCAGGCTCATGCACCGCCATGGTCCAGCACTACCTTCCTTCACTGTTCGAAGCCCGCGAAGCCGGAGCCCGCGCCATCACCCATCGCTTCGTCGAGTTCTCCGAGTACGTGGCGAAGCACCCGAACCTCCCATCGCTCCCGCTCAGGCTCACCGCCTCCGTGGCGTACCACGACTCCTGCCATGCCCGCCGCGAACTGGGACTCACCAACCGGACAGTCGGTCTGCTCGAACAGATCGAGGGCCTGGACCTCCGCCGCCTCGCCTTCGAAGAGGAGTGCTGCGGCTTCGGCGGGACCTTCAGCATCAAAATGCCAGAAGTCTCCGCCGGCATCATGGCCGCCAGGCTCGAGGATATCGCCGCGTCCGGCGCCCGCGTGCTCATCTCTGGTGACCTCTCCTGCCTCGCCCATCTCGAGGCCGGCGCCCGCGGCCTCGGGCAAGACCTCGAGACCTGGACCATCGCCGAACTCCTCTCGCAGGCGCTGGCATGACCGGGTTCCGTCAGCGAGCCGCCGAAGAGATGCGCTCCTCCGCCCCGGCGGAAACGCTCACCCCTATCATGCGGAAGCTCGTTGCCGACAGTGCCGTCATGCTCGGTCGCGGACCTGCCGATGCATCCCGCCGGGCCGCGGCAGCCCGTGCCGATGCCGTCTCCCGGCTCCCGGAACTCCACCGGGAACTCCGCGACCGCCTCCGCGACCACGGTGTCGGCTACCACCTCGCCGCCACCCGCGAAGAAGCTGTCGGCCTCGTCGTAACCCTCCTTGGCGAAGCCCGGACCGTCGCCAAGTCCAAGTCCATGGTCGCGGAAGAAGTCGGCCTCACCCACGCCCTGCGCGCCCGCGGCATCGATGTCCTCGAGACGGACATCGGCGAGTACATCGTCGATATCGAGGGCCGCGGCCCCAGCCACATCACCGCTCCCGCCATCCACCTCAACCGTGCCCGCATCCGCGAAATGCTCGCCCGCGCCGGAGCCGACCTCTCCGACGACGACCCCGCTCGCCTCTCCCGCTACGTCCGCGACGTCGTCGCCGGCTTCTTCGCCGATTGCGACGCGGGCATCACCGGTGCTAACGCCGTCATCGCCTCCTCCGGCCGCATCGTCATCACCGAGAACGAAGGCAACGTGGCACTCGGTGCCAGCCATCCGAAACTCCACATCGTGATCACCGGCTACGAAAAGCTCGTCGCCGATGAAGCCGGCGCACTCGCTATCCTCGAAGTCCTCGCTCCCAGCGCCACCGCTCAACCCCTCACGGCCTTCACCCACTTCCTCGCCGGCCCCGATCGCGGCCAGGAGCGCCACATCGTCTTCGTCGACAACGGCCGCGCCCGCATCGCAGCCGACGAACGATATCGCGATGTCCTCCGCTGCATCCGCTGTGGCGCCTGCATGAACGCCTGTCCCGTCTATCGCACGGCAGGCGGGCTCTCCTACGGCTCGCCCTACATGGGCCCTATTGGCGCCGTGCTCTCACCCCTGCTCTCAACCGATGGCGAACACGCCGACCTGCCGTTCGCATCCAGCCTCTGCGGCCGATGCACAGAGGTCTGCCCCGTCGGGATCCCACTCCACCGCATGCTCCTTGACCTCCGCGCCGACGCCGTCGCCGCAGGCCATGCCGGAAGCCGCAAAGAGCGTCTCGGCTGGAGCCTCTGGGCTCGGACCATGATCTCGGCCAGTCGCGCCCGCGCTGCCACGACCGTCGGCCGCCAGGCGCTGCGACTCGGTGGCCGGTTCCTGAGGCGCCGAACCAACCCTTCCGACCCGCGCCGCCTTCCCTCCACCGCACCCACCCGCGACCCTTCGATGCTAATCCCCCTCGAAGCTGTCAAACTTCCCCCGGTCGAAGTCATCGCACCCGGTGAAAGCCCGGAAGACCCCGTCGACCTCTTCCGCCTTCGCGCCGAGGCAAACGGCGTGAGGCTCCTCAAGCTCCACCGCAAGAAGCCTGGCGACCTCGCCCTCGAAGCCGCCGGCGCGATAGCTTCCACGGGCTCGGTCATCCTCACCGGGAAGTCCGCCGCCCGCCGCAAGCTTCTCAACGCCGGTCGCCTCGTCGTGCGCGTCGATGCCTCGACCATCGTCCGGTTCCCCTCCGATGCCGTACACCTGCTCGGCCAGTCTGATGCCCTCATCCTCACCGGGGCGAGCCGCACCGCCGACATCGAAAAACAGATCGTCCGCGGTATCCACGGTGCCGAAGAACTCGTAGTGATCGTCGATGGTGCCCATGCCCGGACTTGAGTAAAGCTCCTGATCGGGGGACAGTTGTGCCGCCGGTTGACCCGTCTTTGGGGACGCGGCACCGGCAACGAACCAACACCGCAGCAGCATCGGAGCCCTGGCCCACGTGGTGACGTTGCCCGGCGATATCAACATCCACGCCCCTGCCGGCTGGGAAGAGTGGCTTGTCCTGCTCCTCGCCGGCGGGCTGAGCATCTGGCTGTTCGATCGGGCCGCCGGCCGCGGGTTCGCCGTCGGGGCCGGGCTCGTTGGCACCACCCTCGGCTTCGCCTTCGTCGGCCACAACGCCATTCCCGTCGCCATCACCACCGTCGCCGCCGCGCTCGCCTTCGAGCAAGCGCGGAAGCGGCGCGACTTCCGAGTCGAAGGCTCGGCCTTCGCTCTCCAGGCACTCGTCATCCTCGCCGGCCTTCTTGCCTACTCCATCGCCCGCATGTTCATCGAGGGTTCCGAGTCCACCGCCATCGCCAACGCCCGCGATATCGTCGCCTTCCAGGAGGGCCTCGGACTCTTCTTCGAGCCGGACCTCCAGGGCTGGGTCCTCGAGCGGGAGTGGCTCATGCGCCTCTTCAACACGATCTACTCCTTCCTCTTCCTCGCCGTCGTGGTGTGGGCGCTCCTCTGGCTCTATGTCCGCGACCAGGCGAACTTCCGGCTCCTCCGCAACGCCCTCGGCATCTCCGTCGTCCTCGCTGTCATCACCATTGCGCTCTATCCCGTCGCTCCGCCCCGGCTCCTGCCCGACCTCGGAATCGTCGACACCGTCGTCTACTTCGGCCGCGAACACGACTTCACCAACGAATTCGCCGCTGTCCCCAGCCTCCACGTCGGCTGGATGGTCCTCGTCGGTTTCGTCTTCGCCCGGAGCCTTGGCGGTTGGCGCGGCGCCGCAATCGGCCTGGTCCCCGGGTCCGTCATGTCCGTCACTGTCATCGTCACTGGCAACCACTACTGGATCGATGGCGTGGTTGGCGCCGCCTACTCTCTCGGACCTGCCCTTGTACTCCTCTACTGGCGGCCCGTCATCCGCTACACCGCCATCACCACCCGGGTCATCGCTTCCAACCGCCGCCTCCAACTCTCACTGCTCGCTCTCGGCGGGCTCGAGACCTACCTCCTCGTCGCCCAGGTCTTCAACCCCGGCTTCACCGACTTCTGGGGCTACCTCGTCTTCCAGATGGCCGCGATCATGATCCTCCTCACCGCCGGCGAAGTCGTCTTCCGCCATCACGGCGGCATCTCCTGGCAGACCCATGCGATTGCGACGGTCTGCTCCTACCTCGATGTCCTCGGCACCGATGGCAACCTCTACGCCCGCATCGACGAATACGACAAGCTCACCCATTTCATGGGGGTCGCCGCCATCACATCCGGCGCCTACGACTGCTTCCGTGGGATGTACAACGCCGGCAGCCGCAAGTGGGTCGCCGAAGATCGGCTCGTCGCTGCCGTCTCCGTCGGTATCGCGGTCGGGATCGGCTGGGAGGTCTACGAGTACATCGGGGACAACGTCTTCAACACCTCGCGCATCGGCGGTGCCTGGGATACCACGAACGACATCGTCTCGGATACGCTCGGTGCAATGGCCGCGGGAATCTGGCTCTGGTGGGCGGAGAAACAGGACTCGCCGGTCGGCTCCACCGCCCTGCCCGAAGCTGGCCCATCCGGCCCCGGCCGCTAGCCGTGCGGTTCGAAGGGTTCGTCGGTCCCGACGAAGCGAGCGCCCTCCCCTACCGCTACGTCCCGTTCGATGTCCCCCTGCGCTGCACCCGCATCCAGGCCAGCTACGGCTTCCACGCCCGCGGCCAGGGAGCGTGCACCGTCGATATCGGGCTGTTCGATGTCCGCGGCACCGAACCGTTGACCGGCGGCTTCCGTGGCTGGAGCGGCTCCGCCCGCCACTCCTTCTTTGTCGCCTCCCACGAAGCGACACCCGGCTACCTCGCAGGTCCTCTCCCTTCCGGCTCGTGGCAGATCATCCTCGGCTTCTACCAGGTTCCCGAAGCCGGGGTAGATTGGTGGCTCGAACTCGACACAGCCGCAGCCGTCTCGCCTTCCCCCTCCACCGCCGCCCCGGGCTCCCCGATGGCAGCCACGCGCCCGGCCCGTCCCGGCTGGTACCGGGGCGACTTCCACTCTCACACTGAACACTCCGATGGCGCCAATCCTATCGCCGAACTCGCGGCCTTCGCCTCCGGCCGGGGCCTCGATTTCCTCGCCGTCACCGACCACAACACCACCTCCCACCATGCCGAGATCGATTCCCGCCCCGATTGGCCCTTACTCCTCATCCCTGGAGAAGAAGTCACAACCTACCGCGGCCACGCCAACGTCTGGGGCCTCCGGGAGTGGATCGACTTCCGCATCACCACGGACGAGGAGATGCACCGCCTCAAGCGCTGGGTTGATGCTCGCACAACCGCCTTCTCCATCAACCATCCCAAGAGCGTCGGGCCTCCGTGGCGATGGCAGGATCCCGGCTTCGCCATCCGCGAGGTCTGGCAGGCCCCATGGGCCTGGTACAACTGGGAAAGCGTCCGCGATTGGGACGAAGCCCTCGCCTCCGGCAGGAGGATAACCCCCGTCGGCGGTAGCGATGCTCACAGCGCCCCTCCCGCCGAACCCGTCCACCCCCACCATGTAGGTGACCCAACCACGTGGGTGCACTGCGATGATGGCCTCTCCGAACAAGCCGTCCTGGCCGCCGTGCTCGCCGGCCGCACTACCATCTCCGCTGCTCCAGATGGCCCATTCATGGCGTTCGTGCCCGGCGAGTCGAGGCACACCGTAGAACTCGCTCGCTCCGAAGGCTGCGACCTGGTGCTCATCGCGGATGGCGAAGAACGCTGGCGCCGCCCAGCCCCTTCCACTGGCCGGGTTGAGCTCCCCGAACTTCGCCCCGGGCGCTACCTCCGCGCCGAGCTCCGCTCTCCGTCCTCGGGAGGCCGCGAAGAGACCCGGGCCCTTACCGCCCCGGTGTATCCCAAAGGCGGCTGAGAAAGCAGGAGGGGCCGCACCTTCCGGTGCGGCCCCCGAGGAGGGCGACTATTGCCGTCTGCGCTTGGACACCCGGCCTGGCGGCCTGGGGCCGTCGCCGGCCCCTCGTCTACCAGTGAGACGGTTACTCCTTGAAGACGCGCTCGTCTCTCGCGAGATAGGCGTGCACGAATCCGGCGATGCTCAGAATCACCAGGATGGCGGCGATCCCGTAAGAGATCTGGGCGATGAGCAGCGCTCGGTCGGCCAGCACGCTGAAGCCGTATGACGTGAGCAAGAGCCCGCGGAGCGTCTCGCCGGTCTGCATCGTGCTGCGGAGAGAGGTAGCGGCCTGCAGGCGCTCGCGTGCGGCTTCGGCTGCTTCCTCGTCACCCGCGTCCTCGGCTTCCTGGATTTCGGCCGTGAGTGCTGTGCGGATGGGCCCGAGCGTGGCGTACGTCTCGCCGGGATACCCGGCACGAATGGCCGACTGCTCTACATGGAGGGCGATGAAGTAGCGGGCGTAGCACTCCGCCTGCGAACCGGAATCCATGGTCTCGCCAGCGTACTTGACGAGGCAGGAAGACCCGGACTTCCACGTCTTCTCTTCCTCGGTGAGCCGCTCCTCAGTCGGGAAGATGATCCGTTGAGCCCCGAGTTCCTCCCTCACGTAGTCGCGGCCCCAGTTGTACTCGGAATGCAAGACGAGGCCGATTGCGAGCAGGAGCAGAGCCAGGATGAGCCCACCAACCGAGAAAGCGATATCGAGCGTGCGGCGTTTCACTGGCGGCTCCCTCCCGTCAGATGTCGGGCGTTGGCGGCGCTAACGCCCGGAGCGACCCGGATGATCGGCGCGGCTGGGCCGCTCGGACTGAACAGAGTTCGTTGCTGAGACTTGAACATGGGGTTTTGGGGACCTCCTGTACGTCCTTCCCGGGTGAGTCAGCGCCCGGACTGGTTCTCCCTCCGGCCCGGGCGTTGAGGCGCCGGGACTTCAGTGGACCCCACGTTACCTGCTGGCAGCTCAGTTGCCAGCGGCACAACGGGCCATGATTAGGGTACCGAACGGCCCGAGTTTCTTTGACCTCGCGGAGCCCACCGTAGGCGCCTCGAACCGGCCCCCGGCTTCCACCTGGAGCCCTGGTTTGCGGCCCGGCCCCCTCCCACACGTAGACTGGTCTCTGTGGAGCCGCTTGCCGAACTCATCCTCGCCAATCGTGCCTACGCCGACCATATCGCTCCGCCCGGCTCCTCCGAGCCGCCCGCGACCGGCGCCGGCGGACTTCTCTCGGCGGTCCAGGCAGTCGTCGGCCCGTGGGATGGCAGCCGGGGGACCACCTGGATCGGCGCCGGTCGCGGATCTTCGGATGCGGCCTTCGTCGATCAGCGGGGCCTCGAACTCATGGCGACCCCGGCCGGCCCGCTCCGGCATCGCCGCCTTTTCTTCGACGACCCGGCCTGGCACGGGCACTACGCCGCGACCTCCAACGGCTTCCTCTGGCCGGCCTTCCATCTCGCTACCCGCCCCCTCCCGGCGCTCACTGGCTACTTCCCGGCTCCCGCAACCCCCTCGGAGCCGGATTGGCGTGCCTACGTCGAAGTGAACCGGAGCTTCGCGAGCGCAGCCGCCGAGGAGTCTGCTCGCACCTGCTGGGTCCACGACTACCAGCTCAGCCTGGTACCCTCCGCCCTCCGCGCGACCGGATTCCCGGGCCGGATCGGGTTCTTCCTCCACACCCCCGTCCCATCCCCGGCCATCGCCCGGCCGTACCTCGAAACCCGCGGCCTGGGCCTCCTCCGCCACGTGTTCGAAGGCATCCTCGGTGCTGACCTCGTCGGCGTTCAAACACAGCCCGATGTCTCCCGATTCCACGAGTGGGTGAAGCACTTCGACCTTGGGCAGCCTCGCGCCGGAGGCATCTCCGTCGGAGACCGCCAGGTCCGGCTGGCCGCTTACCCTGTCGGCATAGACTTCGAAGGCCACGTGCGAGTCGCGGCCACAGCCACTCTTCCCCCGGAAGTGGCCCCCCTCCGTGCAACGGGCCTGCCGCTTGTCGTTGGCCTGGAACGCGCCGACTACACAAAGGGCATCCCTGAACGCCTCCGCGCAATCGCCGAGGCCTACCGGCGTGGCGCACGGTTCGCTTACGCCGGCTTCGCGTCCCCCACCCGCCAGGGTGTCGCCTCCTACGACCTCCTCTCCAGCGCCATCGCCGCCGCCGCCTCCGAAGCCGCAGAAGCTGCTCGGCTCGCCGAGTGCCCGTTCTTGCACCAGTCCGCCGCCATCCCCTGGGACCATGTAGTCGCACTCCAGCGCGAAGCCGATGTCGTGTTCACCTCGTCCCTCGCCGATGGGATGAACCTCGTCCCCCTCCAGGCCGCCGCCGCCCAATCGCAGCACCCCGAGGGTCGCCGCGCGGTTATCCTCTGCGGCATGGACACCGGTGCCGCGAACGCATACGCCGATTGTCTCGGTCAGGGCCTCGCGCTCGTGGACCCCCTCAACCATGAAGACATGGTCGCGCGCCTCCTCCAGGCCGTGGCGGGTCAGCTGACGGGCGTCAGCGAGCGATTCATCTACCGCGTCCGCGACCGCGATGCGCGTCACTGGGCAACCGGCTACCTTAACGACCTGATGGGACAGCCCTCGTGATCCCCGCCGAAGCGACCGAGCTCGTACGCGAACTGGCCAGCGGTCCGCGACCCATCCTCGTCGCCACCGATCTCGATGGCACCCTCGCGCCCATCGCCGAACGCGCCGCCGAAGCCCGTGTCCCGGCCAGCACCCTCGCCGTGCTTGATCGGCTCGCCGTCGAGGCCCGCATCGCCGTCATCACCGGTCGCGACCTCAACACCGCCCGCCGCATGGTCCCCTGCGAGGGAGTGTTCGTGATCGGTAGCCACGGCCTGGAAAGCTCCCACGAAGCGGTCGTTGTCGCGCCCGTCGACCGCGGCAAGCTCGCTGCTGCCCTCGAGCAAGTGGAAGGGCAGGTCATCAGCGCCGTGCCCAGCGCCTTCGTCCACGTCGAGCGGAAGGCCATCTCCACCGCCTTCCACTACCGCAAGGCACCCGAACTCGAACCACAGCTCCGCCGCGCCCTCCAGTCCCTCCCCGCCGGGCTACGCCTCCGCGATGGCCGGATGGTCCTCGAAGTCATCCCCGATGCGGATGGCGGCAAGGGCAAGGCGCTCCTTGCTCTCGCAAAGCACTTCCGTGCCCGTGCGCTCCTCGTGATGGGCGATGACGCGACCGATGTCGCCATGTTCCGCGCCGCCGTTGAGCTGCGCTCCCAGGGCACTCGGGCGGTCGTGATCGGCGTTTCTGGCGGTGCTGAAACCCCCGCCGAAATCCAGGCAAACGCCGACATCATGCTCGCCTCGCCGGAAGAGGCGCTGGAGGCGCTCGAAGTGCTCGCCCGGTCGTTGGGCGTCTAGTCGAACCTACCCTGGGGAACTTTGCGGCTCCTTCCGGCGTCTGGTCACCTGAAGGTCGTCGTATCACCGTGCCCGAGAGGAGACCACGCCATGATCCGCCTGTCGCCCCTTACCATCCTTCTGCTGCCGCTTGTGGCGCTCGGCATCGCCGCCTGCAGCTCAGACGACGACGAAGGAGCCACCCCAACGCACTCCGCGGCTGAACCCGAAGTTGTCTCCTCCGATGCACCACGGGCGGCACTCGTCGCCTCGGCTGCCCCCGATGCCGCCCTCGCCGGGCAGGAGTTCGGCTTCGACCTCTGGCGCCACCTCAACACCGGCGACGAGAACCTCCTCATCTCCCCCTACAGCGTCCAGGTCGCGCTTGCCATGACCCGGCTCGGTGCCGCCGGCGCCACCCGCGACCAGATCGAGGCCGTCCTTCGCACCACGTTCAGCGCCGACTTCGACCAAAGCATGAACGCTCTCGACCAGCTTCTTGCCTCCCGCAACGTCCCCGAGCCCGCTGAAGGTGACGAATTCGCCCCTCCGCCGGTCGAGTTGTCGATGGCCAACTCACTCTGGGGACAGCGCGGCTACCCCTTCGAGAGCCCGTTCCTCGACGCACTGGCAATCCACTACGGCGCCGGTATGAACCTGGTTGACTTCGTCGAGGCGACCGAAGCCGCGCGCGACTCCATCAATGGCTGGGTCTCCGACCGGACCCGTGACCGCATCCCCGAACTCATCAACGAAGGCGTCCTCTCCGCCGATACCCGCCTCGTCCTCGTGAATGCCCTCTACCTCAAGGCCGCCTGGCTGGTCCCGTTCGACCCCGCCGACACAACGGATCAGCCGTTCCACCTCCTCGACGGCTCCACCGTCGATGTCCCCACGATGCACATCGACCGCCGCTTCCAGTACGCCTCCGTCGATGGCGTCGACGCCGTCTCCCTCCCCTACGGCGATGGCAGCCTCAGCATGCTCCTCCTCGTCCCCGCGCTCGGCGGCCTCGATGCGCTTGAGGACTCGCTTAGCCCCGCACTCCTCAACGCCGTCGATTCCGCCCTCGGCGAGTACCAGGTTAAGCTCGCCCTCCCGAAGTTCGAGTTCCGCAGCCCAACAGTCCTGAACGCCCCCCTCCAGGCCATGGGCATGCCCACTGCCTTCGAAGCCGGCCTCGCCGACTTCTCGGGTATCACGACAGTCGAAGACCTCTACATCTCTGCCGTCGTCCACGAAGCCTTCATCAGCGTCGACGAAGAAGGCACCGAAGCCGCAGCCGCCACCGCCGTCATCATCGACCGCGTCTCGGCCTCGCCGCCAGCTGAGCTCACAGTCGACCGCCCGTTCCTCTTCCTCATCCGCGACAACGCCACCGGGGCAATCCTCTTCCTCGGCCGCGTCACCAATCCCGCTCAGGACTGACCCCGGCAGCGCAGCTGCTCTCTCGTTTCGCTAGTGCTTGGGCTCTGGCGCCGTTCCCCGCGGCTTCACCGCCCGCATCCAGATGTAAGCCTCCTCAATGCCCACCAGCGGTCCCCAGTACCGCTCGGCGTAGTACATCCACCGCTCACCCCGGTTCGCTAGCGCATCGAACACCCTTCCAGCCACGCGCCGCCGCCGCCGCATCTCCGGGTCATCTGCATTCAGGTTGAAGCTCAGCCTCCGCTTCACAATCCGGAACTTCGCTGGCTGGTAGTACCCGAACGCCTTGCCCGCGAACGTCGCGGGGTCGAAGTACTCGAACGTCCGCAGGAAGACCCCGCGCCGGTGCGTCGGGTCCACCCACGTCCCATACACCGAAGAACCGTGCGGGAAGCGGAAGTTTACCAACGCCCCGTGCTTGCATACCCGCCAGACTTCGGTCATGAACGCACTCAAGTCCTCCACGTGCTCCACCAGGTGCGAGGCGTACACCTCGTCCACCGAGTTATCCCGGAAAGGGAGCGGCCTGAACACATCTGCCAGGATGTCCACCCCCGTCACTCGCGCAATGTCTACCCCGAGTGCGCCCTCCTTCTTCCGCAGTCCGCAGCCCAGGTCCACCACAATCCGGCGTTCCTCAGTCATCGCAGCGGATTATGCGGGCGCAATCCCACAGGTGCGAGCGCTGTGGCACAATCCCGTTGGCCCAAACCGGAGGGACACATGCGAATCGGACTAATGGTCGAAGGCCAGAACGGCCTCACCTGGGAACGCTGGATCCACATCCTCCACCTCGCCGAACGCCTCGGCTTCCCTACCCTCTTCCGCTCCGACCACTACTTCACCGGCCGCACCCAGCAGGACTCGCTCGAGACCTATCTCTCCTTCGCCGTTGCCGCCCGCGAGACCAGCAGCCTGCGCTTCGGGCCGCTCGTCTCCCCGGTTACCTTCCGCTCCCCCGTCGATGTCGCCCGCATGGCCGCCCAGCTTGACCTCCTCAGTGGCGGCCGCTTCACCATGGGACTCGGCGCGGGCTGGAACGAAGCCGAGCATCGCGCCTACGGCATCCACTTCCCGCCCGTGAAGGAGCGCTTCGATAGGCTCGAAGAGGCGATCGCCGTCCTGAAGGCGCTCTGGACCGAGAGCCCCGCGACCTTCGAAGGCCGCTTCTACCGGCTTGAAGGCGCCGACCTGCTCCCGAAGCCTCCGGCGGGGCGCCCACCGATCCTCATCGGCGGCGGCGGCGAGAAGCGCACCCTCCGCATCGCCGCCATGCACGCGGACGAGTGGAACGCCGTGAACGTCGCCCCCGAGGTCTACGCCCACAAGGTGGAAGTCCTCCATCGCCACTGCGAGGACGTCGGTCGTGACCCTTCCACCATCCGCCGCTCCATGATGGTGTTCGCGCTGGTCGCCCCCGATGCCAACTCGCTAAACCGCGCTACCGAAGCCGTGATGCGTGGCTTCGGTGCCCCTCCCGGCACCGACCCCGCCGCCTTCCGCGAAGGCGCCAGAGCTCGTGGCATGATCGTCGGCGGCACCGATGAGGTCGTGGACATCCTTGGCCGCTATGCCGAACTCGGCCTCCAGGAACTCCAGTTCCAGCACCTCATCTACGAATCCGACGAAATTCCCGAATATCTCGCCGCCGAAATCGCTCCACGCGTCAAAGCTCTCTAGTCTTCGAGCCCTCGCAGGAAGTCGCCGAGCAGCGCCCGGAACGCCTCCGGACGTTCCAGGTGAATCCAGTGCCCGCTTTCAATGACCTCTCGGCGGGCGGATGGTGCCGCCTTCTCCAGCGCGGCGTGGTACTCCGGTTGTGGCGCAGCCTCCACCGTGAGCGCGGGAAGACTGCCCAGGGCCGCCATCAGCCGGTCACTCGTCTCTGCTATCTCGTCGGCCGTGTACTCGAACAACACCGCCCACAGCGCCAGCCCGACCTCCGCCGGAGTCGCCCGCTTTGCAGAGTGGATGAGATCCCTACCTTCGGCCGTCATCGCCGGCGAAACCATCGACTCGAAGAACTGGTCCCGGAACGGCATGTGGCTTTCCGGCCCCCGTATCACCCCCTCCAGCGCCAGCATCTGCGTCCGAAAGCCGCGGAAGTCCAGCACCTGGTCCTCGACCACAACCGCCCGTGCGAACCCCGGGCTCCGGCTCACGACTAGCGCCGCCAGGAACCCTCCAAAGCTATGGCCCACCAGCACAGGCCGCTCGATCCCGGCTGCGCCGCAGAGCGCCACGACATCGCTCGCCAGCGCCTCCGGGAAGAACGCGTGGTCCCGTGGCATCCCTGAGCGCCCGTGCCCCCGCATTTCCGGTACCACGCACCGGTGCGTCCCCGCGAACGCCTCCGTCGTGGCCGCCCAGTTGCCCGCGTCGTCGCACCACCCGTGCAGGAACACGAGCGCCGGCTCCCCGGCCCCCACCTCCTCGTAATGCAGCGACACCGTCGCCCGTTCGAATGTTGGCATGGTCTCCCTCCGGCCCGCTCTGCTGTCTGACCTCTGACTTCTGACTTCTGACCTCTGACCTCTACTCCTCCCGCTGCATCAGCACCGCTGGTCCCTGCCGTACCGTGTCTACCCGGATCAACACGGCCACCCCCTTGCGCTCCGGGTCCCGGTCCAGTTCGTGCTGGGGCGTGCGCGCCATGATCTCCTCACGCAACGCCCCCTCCCGCAGCAATTCCGCCACCCCGAAGAACTTCCACCCCGTCCGCTTCTCCCGGCTGTAGTACTGCAGGCACACCTTCGGGTTCTCTTCCATGTTCCGAAGCGTCTGGCCGTGCGCCCGCTCCCAGAACGCCAGGTGGTCGTTGTCCCACGCCATCGTGCTCCCCTTGAACGCGATGTCCGGCTGCCCGTCCCCTGAAGCGGTCGCGACGCTCACCGGCGTGCCGTCCGACCACGCGGTGTTGATGTACTCCTTCATCTGATCCGTGAGCTCGATCACGAGGGGTCCCTCCTCAGATTCATTCCCGCCATCTTAGGCGGTCGGCGGACGCTCCTCATCCCCGGCCCACGCCGCCTCCGCTGCGACCGCGAACGCTGCCAGGGCCCCACCCAGCAACAGGCCCCCGAGCACGTCCGTCGGCCAGTGGACGCCCATGTATACGTTCGCCCACGGCCCTAGGACAATGATCCCAAGCGCGAGCCCCCGGGCTGCCCACCAGACCGCACCCGGCACGCGTCTCGGGGCTCGACTAAACGTGACGTACCCCCAGAGCAGAGTCCCGCGCATCACGTGCCCGGCAGGGTAACTCGGGCT
>CAYPAZ010000019.1:0-15572 GCA_964408835.1 uncultured Anaerolineaceae bacterium | reverse complement strand
AGCGTGGTGGCGGGAGTGGTGGTGGTCTCAGCCGGGGGTGAGACCTGCACCGCGACGACGGGTGAGGCGGTGCAAGTCTCGGGTGGGGTCTGCTTCGCAGCTCCGGGCGGCGACTAACCCGCTCAGATGAGCCGCATCACTTTTCGAAGATGATTGCAGAGGGCTGGGAAGTGTCAGAGCCGTCGTAGGTTGCACCGGAGAGGGCCGTGACGAAGTTGATGAACTGGCCATGGACCTGGGTCTTGCCGCCCTGCCGCGCCACATCCTCGAGGAACATGAACGCGAAGCCGATGATCGTCGATTGCATCTGGTGGTCGATGACGTCCACCACCGGGATGATGATGATGCGCGGGTGGTCTTCGCAGCCATCGCGGATGGTGGAGGTGCCATCGGCGTGCTTGACGAGGATCTGGTCGGCGGAGTTGTAGGGACAGCTAGCTGGAGGAGCCTGGTTGAACAGATCCTGGGTGCCCTGCCAGGTGGGCCCGACCATGTTCCCGGTCTCGGGGTTCGCCTTGTCGCCGGCTTTGAAGGCTGTCTTCGAGCCGTTGACGATGGTATCCCTGTAGATCGAGGCGCCGCCGCCATCGAGCCCGAGTGCGCCAAAGTCGCCACCATCGCCGGGTGCGCCTTCTTTCAGGACACAGCTGGTGTTCTGCTTGAAGTCGGGCACACCGGGTGTGGACTCGCCGGTGAAGCAGTCGTTAGAGGGATTCGCGACCAGGCCCCACGGCTGAAGTCCACGACCGCCGCTGAAGTACCCGATGCGAACCTGCGCGGTGGCGCCAACTTCGCGGCCGTCGAGGCCAACAAGGCGAAGGAACGAGAACTGAACCTGTTCTGTGACGGTGACCACAATGGTGTCGTTCGGGACGTACTGGGAGAGGAACACGATGCTGGACACGATGATGTCGTCGCGGTTCAGGTCGGCGTACTGCTCAGCCGTAACCCGGGCGTTGCCCGTCTGAGGGAGGCGTTGCGCGCCGGCGAGGGCGGCGGCGTCGGCGGACTTCTGAAGGTCGGTCCGGGTGACAACCATCCGGCCAACATCGATAGACATGCCGAGGAGCGCCAGAAGAATCGTCATTGTCCCGGCAAGGAGAAGCAGCGCCTGGCCCTGATCACGGGCAGCGGGAAAGATCCTGAGAGGGAAGCGTAGATGCTTCAGGTAAACCTCCACTACAGGCACGGTCCTGAGTCCGCCCTCGCTTTGATTGTCGGCAGAAGCGGAAGGGACTGAGAGGGGCGCGTCGTGCGGGGGACGCTACCGGAGTGGAGAACGAGTGACGGCGTTGGAGCGAAGCGCGGGTGAGGCAGCAGAGGTGGACGGGCTTCTTGAAGGGCTCGGCTTCGCGGCTCCGGGCTGCGAAGCCGAGCTCCTCAGATAGGCCGCATCACTTTTCGAAGATGATTGCAGAGGGCTGGGAGGTGTCGGTGCCTTCGTAGGTTGCCCCGGGGAGGGCGGTGACGAAGTTGATGAACTGGCCATGGACCTGGGTTAAGCCACCCTGCCGCTTCACATCCTCGAGAAACATGAAGGCGAAGCCGAGGATCGTCGACTGCATCTGGTGGTCGATGACGTCCACCACCGGGATGATGATGATCCGCGGGTGGTCCTCGCAGCCATCGCGGATGGTGGAGGTGCCATCGGCGTGCTTGACGAGGATCTGGTCGGCGGAGTTGTAGGGACAGCTAGCTGGAGGAGCCTGGTTGAACAGATCCTGGGTGCCCTGCCAGGTGGGCCCGACCATGTTCCCGGTCTCGGGGTTCGCCTTGTCGCCGGCTTTGAAGGCTGTCTTCGAGCCGTTGACGATGGTATCCCTGTAGATCGAGGCGCCGCCGCCATCGAGCCCGAGTGCGCCAAAGTCGCCACCATCGCCGGGTGCGCCTTCTTTCAGGACACAGCTGGTGTTCTGCTTGAAGTCGGGCACACCGGGTGTGGACTCGCCGGTGAAGCAGTCGTTAGAGGGATTCGCGACCAGGCCCCACGGCTGAAGTCCACGACCGCCGCTGAAGTACCCGATGCGAACCTGCGCGGTGGCGCCAACTTCGCGGCCGTCGAGGCCAACAAGGCGAAGGAACGAGAACTGAACCTGTTCTGTGACGGTGACCACAATGGTGTCGTTCGGGACGTACTGGGAGAGGAACACGATGCTGGACACGATGATGTCGTCGCGGTTCAGGTCGGCGTACTGCTCAGCCGTAACCCGGGCGTTGCCCGTCTGAGGGAGGCGTTGCGCGCCGGCGAGGGCGGCGGCGTCGGCGGACTTCTGAAGGTCGGTCCGGGTGACAACCATCCGGCCAACATCGATGGACATGCCGACGAGCGCCAGAAGAATCGTCATTGTGCCGGCAAGCAGCACGAGCGCCTGGCCCTGATCACGGACGGCGGGGAAGATCTTGAGAAGGAAGCGCAGTTGCTTCACGTAAACCTCCGCTACGAGCACAGTCCTGAGACTGGTCTCACTGTGACTGTCGACACAGGTGAAGCGGCCTAACGGGTAGAACGTCGTGCGGGGGTAATGCCGGAGTAGAAAAGGGGTTACAGGGGTTCGAACGAGGCGCAGAGAGGCAGCGAACGGGGGAAGGGAAAGTTTGAGGGGCTCCGGAGCGGGCGGAGCCCCTCGATCGAAGGCCAGGCGTCAAACGCCATCGCTTCACCCGTACTTACCGCGACAAAACGTGTCGCGTTACGGCTGATCCATGGCATTGTGGAATAGGTCACAAGCCGGTTTGGGGGAGTTCAGTCGCGGTGATCGGTATCGGCTTCGAACTCGTCGACGACAGAGCCGCTCCAGAGGGGGGTGCCGTGGATATGGGCGGCGCGGGCGAGGACGTGGGCGGCAACAGGAGCGGTGATGAAGAAGAAGACGATCCCTGCGATGGCGCGAGTCATCGCGGGGTTGCCGTTGTAGAAGACCGCAATCGCGATGAACATCGTGGAGGCGCCAAAGGTGACGGCCTTGGTGGAGGCGGAGAGCCGGCAGTAGAGGTCGGGCATGCGGATGGCAGCAACGGAGGCGAGGAGGAGGAATGCCGCGCCGACGAGAAGCAGGAGGACGGCGATGGTTTCAGCCACGGCGAGCAGTCCCCAGTACGAACCTTGCGAACGCAAGGGTGGTGATGAACGAGACGAGGGCCAGGAGAAGGGCTACATCGACCAGAGCGGTCTGGTCGTTGTCGAGAGCGGCGACGAGGGTGATTCCCACGACGATGGCGGCGATGACTTCGAGGGCAACAACGCGGTCGGCGAGGCTGGGGCCGCGGGCGAGGCGGATGAACGCGAGACCGGCGGAGACGAACAGGACGCCGAAGAGGAACGGCGCGACATCGGACACCGCGAGGAGCGCGAGGAAGGTCATCGTGTGACCTCGAGGACGCGCTGCTCGAGCTGGCGTTTGATAGCGAGGCGCGTGGCTTCGGCGCCTTCCCTGTGGAGATACATGACGTGGACGTAGAGCGTCTTGCGGTCGGCGCTCACTTCGATGCTGGTGGTGCCCGGGGTAAGGGTAATGAGGTTGGCGAGGAGGGTGATTTCGGTGTCGGTCTCGGCGGAGAGGGGTACGGCGATGATGCCGGGACGGAGCCGGGATTTGGGGGTGATAACATCGAAGGCGACGTAGAGGTTGGCGATGAAGAGGTCGATAGCGAAGACAACGAGGAGGCGGATGGAGGCGACCACGGTTCGGACGTAGCGCGGGGCGCCCACGGCTCTCCCGGCGACGAGCACGACCGCGGTCCCCAGGGCGAACCCGAGGATGGCGTTTTCCGTGGTGAGCGTTCCGGTCAGGAGCACCCATGCGACGGCGAGAGCAACGGTCCACCAAACTCCGGTCATGGTTCGCTGCCTCCGAGTACAGCCGTGATGTAGGCATCCGGGGCCATCAGCTGCTCCGCCGCGCGCTGGGAGAGATCGAACACCGGCTCGGCACCGAGACCGATAGCGATGGATATGGCGACGAGCAGAAGGGTCGCGAAACCCATGAGCCAGGGGGCTCGCGGGAGTGGGTCGAAGCGCTGGACGGGGTCGGGCTTCCAGAAGACTTCGAATCCGATCTTGGCCATGGAGAAGACTGTGAGGAACCCGACGACGAGGGCCGCGGCGACGATGACGTAGGACTCGCCCTCGAGGCCGGCGCGGATGATTGCGAGCTTGGCGAAGAATCCTGAGAACGGTGGGATGCCGGCGAGCGAGAGCGCGGGCACGGCGAAGAGGCCGGCGACGACGAGATTGGAGGCGTAGACCCCGCCGAGCTGTTTCAGTTCGTAGCTTCCCTTGAGGCGTTCGACGATGCCGGCAACGAGGAAGAGCGCGGTCTTCACGATGATGTGGTGGACGACGTAGAAGACCGCGGCGGCGAGGGCGAGGGGAGTGAAGAGTCCGAGGCCCACGAGCATGTAGCCAACCTGAGAGACGATATGGAACGAGAGGATCCGGCGCATTTCGTGCTGGGCGACGGCGCCGAGGACTCCGGAGACCATCGTGAGGCCGGCGCCGACGAGAATGATGTTGTGGGTCACGTCCGGGTCATGGACGAAGATGAGCGTGAAGACGCGGATGAGTGCGTAGACGCCGACTTTGGTGAGCAGCCCGGCGAAGAGGGCGCTGACGGCCGGTGGCGGGGTGTGGTAGGAGGCGGGCAGCCAGAAGAACAGGGGGAAGGCCGCGGCTTTGATGCCGAAGGCGACCATGAACAGGATCGCGACGGTGGTCACCAGCCCCTGGTTCTCGACTTCGCCGACGGCGCGGGCGAGGTCGGCCATGTTGAGGGTGCCGGTCATGCCGTACAGGAGGCCGACGCCGGTGAGGAACATGGCGGAGGAGATGAGGTTGAGGGTGACGTACTTGATAGCGCCTTCGATCTGGGGGCGCTCGTTGCCGAGGACGAGCAGGACGAACGAGGCGATGAGCATGACCTCGAACCAGACGTAGAGGTTGAAGAGGTCGCCGGTGAGGAAGGCGCCGCAGACGCCAAGCACGAGGACGTTGACGAGGGGCCAATGGCCGAAGTGTTCGCGGCGGATATCGACGGTGGCGAAGGAGTAGAGGACGGCGACGGTGCCGATGATGCCCGCCACGACGATCATCATGCTGCTGAAGAGGTCGGCGACGATGGTAATGCCGAAGGGTGCGGGCCAGTTCGCGGCCTGGACGGCGTGGATGCCATCGCGCTCGACCATGACGAGGAGGGCGATTCCGGAACCGAGGAGGGCAAGCATGCCAGCGAGGCTGATGAGCCTCTGCAGCCGGGGATGGCGGTAGGCAACGATGCAAAGCGCCGCGGAAGCCACGAGCACGAGCAGGGGGAGGACGACAAGGGTGCTCACGGGCCAGCGGCCTCCTGTGCGGGAGTAGGCCCGGTTTCGGGAAGGGCGAGCGAGTCTTCCGGGGACTCTTCGCCGTAGGAGAGCCGGTCGGTGGTGTTGAGAGCTTCCGGGTCATCTGTGCCGGTAGCGACGTAGGTGCGGTAGGCGAGGACGATAAAGAAGGCGAGGATGCCGAACCCGATGACGATGGCGGTGAGGATGAGGGCCTGGGGCACAGGGTCGGCAGTGCCGGCGGCTACGGCGTCTTCGCCGGAGGGGACGAGGGGGGCGCCGCCGCGACTGACGCCAGACGCCGTGAAGATCAGCAGGTTGGCAGCGTTAGACAGGATGGCGAGACCGATGATGAGCTGGGCCAGGCCCCGGCGAAGCATCAGGAAGAGCGCAGCAGCATAAAGGCCGCCGACAACGACCGGGAGGAGCGCGTCCATCTACTCGTCCTCCACGAGGGAAACCAGGATGGTGACACCTGTCCCGAGGACGACGAGGGCCACGCCGAGGTCGAAGAGAAGTGGGGTACCCAGTTTCACTTCCTGGTTGCCGACATCGAAGGTGACCCAGTGGCCCGTGAGGAACGGATCACCGGCGACGATGCCGAAGAGGCCGGCGGCGAAGGCTACGAGCAGGCCGATCCCGACGATGGAGCGAGGATCGACGCGGACGAGTGCCCTGGCCTGGGCTGTCCCGAAGGCGAACGCGAAGAGGACAACCGCGGCGGTCGCGCTGAGGCCGGCGATGAAACCTCCGCCGGGGTCGTTGTGGCCGCGCCAGAACGCGAACACCACAACGACGAGGAGCAGTGAGATCAGGGTACGGGTGGCTGCCTGGAGGATGATGGAGTTCATTCCCGGGCGCTCCTGTGGGGGCGCAGGCGGAGGAGCGCGATAACGCCGAAGCCGGCGACGGCCAGAACGATGATTTCGCCGAGGGTATCGAGGGCGCGGAAGTCGACGAGGATGGTGTTGACGACGTTGCGTCCCTGGGCGAGGGGGTAGGCGCTTTCGCCGAAGAACTGAGCGAGCTTGCGCGGGGGGTCTTCGGCGAGGACGGCCCAGGTTACTGCAGTCATGAACGCGCCGACGGCCAGCGCGATGATGGCATCGCGGTAGAAGGTGCTTCGAGAGGAGCGGATCCGGGGAGTGGGCAGCCTGAGGAAGACGAAGACGAAGAGGAGGACGGTGAGCGTTTCGACGAGGATCTGGGTCATGGCGAGGTCGGGGGCACCGTAAAAGACGTAGACGAGGGCGATGCCGTAGCCCATGACACCCAGTGCGGCGACAGCGCCCATGCGGGAGCCTATCCCGGCCGCTCCGATGGCGCCCAGGAGAATGAGACCGCAAAGGGCGTACTCGTAGAATCGCGCGTCGTTGGCGGAGGGGGGGCGAACGAACGCGTCCTGCACCACGGCCACTGTGCCTGCGAGGCCGATCGCAACGCCCATGGTGGTCACGAGATAGAGGCGGAGGTTGCCGCTCTGGACGAGAGTGGTGAACCCGCGCGAGAACCAGTTGAGGCCATAGAGGCTGGCATCGAAGGAGAGGTCGGCGAGGGGCGGGACGCTGCCGGTCTTGCGGAGGCCGGGGTGCGAAAGCAGGAGCCAGGAGAGCATGGCCCCGGCGCCGATCGTGAGGGCGCTGAGCAGGAGGACGCTCGTTTCATCCGGGATCAGGTGGAGTTCGACCACCACGGAAGCGCCATAGGTGGCTGCTGCCGCGGGCTCGAAAAACCAGTCCACGCCCAGTGCCGGCACGACGCCGAACACCAGGCCCGCCGCCGCGAGAAGGAGAGGCCCGAGCCAGAGACCGACTGTAGCTCTCCCGGGGGCGGGGTGCGGGACGGGGGAGCCGGTGAGCGGTTTGATGGTCAGAAGGGCCGCCGCGGCGAAGGAGAGGACGCCGCCAAGGACCGCGAAGGTGGTGATGATGGCGGAGGCATCGGCATGGATCGCAGCGGCAAGGAGGGTCTCTTTGGCGTAGTAGCCGAGGACTGGTGGCAAGCCAGCCATGGAAACGGCAGCCACCACGATGGCGATGCTGAGCAGGGGCACCTTCCGGCCGAGGCCACGGAGCACAGTGACATCGCGAGTGCCGGTGACCTTGTCGACTGCGCCGGCTGACATGAAGAGCGCGCCCTTGTAGAGCGCGTGGGACGCGAGGAAGACCACCGCCGCCTTGGCCGCGGTGGAGTCGCCGAGGCCGAGGAGAAGCGTGATGGTGCCGAGGGCGCTGACCGTGGTGTACGCGAGGATGAGCTTCATGTCGTCCTGGCGAAGGGCCAGCCAGCCACCGAGGATCATGGTTACCCCACCTGCCGGGACCAGGAGAGCGGTCCAGAGGTCTTCGGACGCGAAAGTTGGGTGCGTGCGGGCGAGCAGATAGATGCCGGCCTTCACCATCGCGGCGGAGTGGAGATAGGCGCTGACGGGGGTTGGCGCGACCATGGCGTTCGGAAGCCAGCCGTGGAACGGGAACTGGGCGGACTTGGTGAATGCGCCGAGGACCACGAGGAGCAGGGCAGCGGTGAAGAGCCCGTCGCTGGCACCGGCGTAGCCAGCTTCGCGCATGCCGGAGAAAGTCCAGTGGCCCGAGTCAACGCCGAGGATCACGAGGCCGCCAAGGAGGGCAAGGCCGCCGCCGCCGGTGATGAGGAGCGCCTGTTGGGCAGAAGCGCGAGCGCGGTCGGATTGGTGGTTGAACCCGATGAGGAAGAAGGAAAGGATGCTGGTGAGCTCCCAGAAGACAAAGAACGTGACGACGTTATCGGCGAGGACAAGGCCAAGCATGGCGGCCATGAAGGCGAACATGAAGGCGTAGAAGCGGCCGATGTTCGGTTCCTTCTGGCCGAAGTAGGCGCCTGTGTAGATGAGGATTAGCGCGCCTACTCCGGTGACGATGGAGGCCATGAGCAGGCCAAGGCCATCGACATAGAAGGCGAGGTGGATATCCAGCGAGGGGACCCACCGGATCGAGTCGTGGAGGGGCTCGCCATCACGGATGGAGTTGGCGCGGGAGACGAGCCACACGAGCCAGGCTGCTGGCACGGCTGCAAGCACCCACCCGGTCCAACGTCCCACGATGCGATGGAGCAGAGGGGCGAGGAGAGCGGCCGCAACGGTGGCGATCAGGGCAATGCTCATGGAACTCCAGCGATGGTTGCGGCGGGCCTGACACGGGGTATCGGGAGCGGAGCCCAGCCGCGGGGCCAAGGATACGCGAGAGGATCGGGAAGCCGGGCGATGTGTTCAGGAGTCGAGTGGGACGGGTCTGTGGCCGTAGCGCCGGCGGCGGACCTGGGGACGAGGGGCGTCGCGGAACGTGGGGAAAGGCATGGTCAATTGTTCCAACGGGCCGGGAAGAGGGTCAAGGAAAGTGGCGGCGCGTTTGCCCAGGGCTTGCAAGGTGGTAGGGAGATTTGTAAGGCTACGGCCATGCACGTGGGGAGCGCGCCGTTCCGAACTCGCGACTGGCAAATTCCGCGATTCCGGGTTACACCGTTCGTGGGGATTTACCTCGCGACCGCGTGGGTCGCGGCGGTTCTGATTTCCCACCCGGACGTAGGTCAGGAGAGCCTGCTCTTCTTCCACATTCCGGACCTCCGGGATGATGTGAGCCGGGCGGTGGTGGCATTGACGACTGCGCCATGGCTGAACGCCGGGCCGTTGCAGCTGGTCTATGTGACGGTGCTGCTCCTGGTGTTCGGGACCACCGTTGAGGCCAGGGAAGGGACGCGCACCACAGCGCTGATCTTCTTCGGTGCATCGGCCGGTGCGGCGCTGGTGGCCGGGGCGATGTTGCATCTCCTCTACCCGGGCGTGGCCGAAACGAGCACGTTGGAGCGCGCGTGGGAGCGGGCGTGGGGAGGCGGGAGTGCGGGTTGCTTCGGGCTGATGGGGGCACTGGCGGCACGGTCGGCGCATCCGTGGGCGTGGATGACGGCGTTCATGGTGTGGGAGACGCAGGTGTGGTTCTGGAAGCTGCAGAACTACACGCCGGTGTTCCACTTCGCGGCGCTGGCGATCGGTTTCCTGGCGGCGCGTGCCGTGATCGGGGATAGCGAGCGGTGGGACCACCGGCTGCGGGAACCGTTACCAACCGGGGACGCGGGCGGCGGCGGAACCTGAACGCCCGGGCGGCGGGAGGCTAGTTAACGGAGACGCTACCGGACATCGTGGCCCCGTGGATGCCGCAGACGTAATCGAACGTACCGGGGGCATTGAAGGTGAACGCGAAGCTGCCGGCGCCTTCGAACACGTCGGAGGCGATAGACTCGCCGTTGTAGGTGCCGACCACAGAGTGGGGCAGCTGGCCACCGAAGCTCCAGGTCACCGTGGTTCCGGCATCCACCGTCAGGTCGGCCGGGGTAAAGAAGTTGTCCTGGACGCTGACGGTGGCGCCGGAGGCGGGTTCCGTGGGCGCCGATGGTTGAGTTGGGTCGCCAGCCGCGCTTGTGGCGGTGGGAGCGCCGTTGGAGTCGTCATCGTCGTCGCCACAGGCGAACGCTGAGAGCGCGAGGGCGAAGGTGAGGAGAGACGCAAGGGCGAGCAGGCTGGTTCGGCGGACAACGGTCATCTGGTGAAACTCCGTGGTGGCTTGTGGGAAGTGAATACGCGATGCGCAGCCAGGTTGATCATCCGTGCTGCTGGAATCTTAACCGGGCTCACTGGACTGTGATCGTACCGGACATCCCGGCGCCATGAATGCCGCACTGGTACTGGAGAGTCCCGGCGGACGCGAAGGTGAACTGGAAGCTGCCGGAGCCCGTCAGCGTACCGGACTGGACCGCCTGGCCGTTGAAGCTTCCGACGACAGAGTGGGGGAGGCTGCCAGACCACGTCCAGGTCACGGTGGCGCCGGCGACAACGGAGACATTCGGCGGGTTGAAGAAGACATCGCCCACGGAGACGGCCGCACCCTGGGGGGCGGGAGGCGCGCTCGTGGCGGTTGCTGCGGGCTGACCGCTGCCGGACGGGGTGGCGGTGGGCAGAGGCACGTCGTCGTAGTCGTAGCCGTAGGGGTCATCCTGGCCAGCAGCGACTCCCGCGGAAGTCGGGACGGTTTCGACGGCAGTGGTTGGGGTCGGGGATTCGGCCGGTTCGGTGGGAGCGGACGTTGCCTGCTGGGTGGGGGTGGCGTCGTCGGCATCGTCATCGCCGCAGGCGACCAGTAGCAGGGCGGGGGCGACGGCGGCGGCGAGCGCGAAGAGGGGCAGACGGCGAATCACGAGGGCGCAACTCCGGCAAGAGCTACACGGGTGTACGGCCGGGGGAGCAGTGCTGATCACGGCGGGGCGGACGGAGATAGTGGCGGCGTGTACGCTCTTGGCCGTGAGTGAGCTGAGCTGGCAGGGACAGATCGTAGGCGACGAGCGGCACGTCCAGTTCTCGCTGGCGGTCGAGGGAGAAGAGGTCCCGGGGGTGGCGTTCATGCCGGCGAGCGACCCGGACGAGCCGATGCCGCTGGTGCTCATTCAACACCCGGCAACGAGCAGCAAGGACGACTACTTCGTCCGGGACGTGGGGATCATGTGGGCGCGAAGGGGGTGGGTGTGCGCGGGGATCGACGCGCCGCTGCACGGGGACCGGACCGCCTATGACCCGCTCTCGCTCTTCCGGGAACCGGGACGGTTCGCGGCGGCGACGGAGCAGTTCGCGGCCGAGGTGACGGCAGTGATCGATGCGCTCGCGGCGGAGTTCCCGGTGAACCTTTCCCGGCTCGGGTACGTGGGGTACTCGATGGGGAGCATGCTGGGGGTACCGGCAGTGGCGCGGGACGGGCGGTTCAAGGCGGCAGCGTTCTGCCTGGTGGGTGAGTCTTCCATTCGCGGTGCCGAAAACGGGCTGGCTTATGCCCGGCGATTGGGGCCGGTGGCGGTGCGGGTGGTGGGAAAGCTCCAGGACGAACTCATCCCGCGGGAGTCGACGGAGGCGTTATACGCGGCGTTGCCGGGGGTGAAGGACATCGTCTGGCTGCCGGGCGGCCACTACCAGATCGGGCCGGACGTGATCCAGGCGGCGGGAGACTGGTTAAAGGCCAAGCTCTGAGCGGTCCAGCGAGCCTGCCCTGAGGTAGACTCGCCGGTATGGGACGACTTGAAGGCAAGGTGGCGGTCATCACAGGCGGGGCCTCGGGCATGGGCGAGGCGACGGCACATCTGTTCGTGAGCGAGGGGGCACGCGCGCTCATCGCTGACATGCAGGAAGAGAAGGGGCAGGCGGTCGCGGAGGGCATAGGACCGGAGTGCGAGTTCATCCGCGCGGACGTGGCCAGCGGCGAAGACGTGCAGGCGATGTTCGCGAGGGCGGCGGACCGGTGGGGGAAGATCGATGTGATCTACAACAACGCAGGGATAGGTGGAGGGGAGGGGCTGATCGCGGATTGCAGCGAGGAGACATTCGACCGGATCATCGCGGTGGACCTGAAGGGCGTGTGGTTGGGGATGAAACACGGGATCCCGCATCTTCTGAAGAACGGCGGGGGCTCCATCGTCTCGACGGCTTCGATTTCCGGGCTGGTGGGTATGCCGAACCAGGGTGCGTACGGGAGCGCGAAGGGCGGAGTCATCCAGCTGACGCGGGTATGCGCGATCGAGTACGCCGAGCAGGGGATCCGGGCAAACTGCATCTGCCCGGGCGGCATCCTGACGCCGATCCTGTACGCGAACCCGCATTCACCGGCGGGCCCTGTCGACCCGGAGCTTGTGCGGGGGTTCCTCACGCAGGCCCAGCCGATCCGGCGAGCCGGGCTACCGGAGGACATCGCCAACGCCGCGCTGTGGCTGGCAAGCGAGGAGTCCTCGTTCGTGACGGGGCAGGCGATCGTGGTGGATGGGGGCTGGACGGCGGCGGCGAGAGCGCAGCCGCGGCGAGAGTAGTCCGCAGCCGCCCATAGCCGATCTGCCCGTATCGCTTCTGCGCCAGTCGGCCTGCCAGAATTCCCCTCCTCCGGATTGCCGCGGAGCCACGAGGACAGAGGTGCGGCTGCCCGGACGAACTGGCGATCCTGCGTGCTGCCTTGCCGCTGGTGCCAGACTGAACGCGGGGAGGTGCGTGGCGGACGAGGTGTGGAGAGCGGCCTATACTTCCGGGCACCGACTACGGACCGGAGGAAGAGGCCATGGGGAACATGATCGACGGTGGCGAGATCATCGCGCGGATGCTCAAGCAGGAAGGCATCAGCCACATCTTCACGCTTTCGGGCGGACACGTTCAGAACATCTACGAGGGGTGCCTGAACAACGGCATCGGGATCATTGATACGCGGCACGAGCAGTCGGCCGGGCATGCGGCGGACGGGTACTCGCGGATCACGTTCAAGCCGGGGGTGGCGGTGGTGACTGCGGGACCGGGGGTGACGGACGTGGTGACGGCTGTGGCGAACGCGTACCAGGCATCGAGCCCGATGGTGGTGATCGGAGGACGCTCGCCGCTGCGACAGTACGACATGGGGTCGCTGCAGGACATCGAGCTGGGCAGGATGATGGAGGCGATCACGAAGTGGTCACAGACGGTGTACGAGACGCGGCGGCTCCCGTACTACATGGCGATGGCGTTTCGGGAGGCGATGACGGGGCGGTTCGGGCCGACGTTCCTGCAGGTACCATCGGACGTGCTCTTCGGGCGGGTGGACGAAGACACGCTCGAGTGGCCAACGAACTACCGGACGAAGGGCGAGGTGATGGCGGACCCGAAGCTCATCGCGGAGGCGGCCGAGGTCATCAAGAATGCCGAGCGGCCGATGGTGATGGCCGGGAGCGGGGTATTCTGGCACCGGGCTCACAAGGAGTTGGGGGAGTTCGCCCGGGCCGCGGACGTGCCGGTGTACACGAACGCTATGGGACGCGGTTCGCTCCGGCAGGACGACCCGAACTTCTTTTCGCTTTCGCGGAAGCCGGCGTTCGCGCGGGCGGATGTGATCGCGGTGATCGGGACGCCGATCGACTTCCGGCTGAAGTACGGGCGGCCGCCGGCGTGGAACCCCGACGCGAAGATCGTCCAGATCGACACCGACCCGAGGGACATCGGGCGGAACCGGGACTTCGACATCGGCATCGAGGCGAACATCCGGATGGCGCTGGTGCAGTTGAAGCAGGAGATTGGGAGCGCAAGGCACACGGAGTGGATGACGCATCTGCGGGACCTGGAGGGGCAGGCGGATAGCCAGCGCGAGGTGTTCATGAACTCGGATTCGATGCCGGTGCATCCGCTGCGGCTGTGTAAAGAGATGGCTCAGTTCGTGGACGACGACACGATCGTCATCGGCGACGGGGGAGACATCGTGGCGCTGGCGGCGAGCGTTCTGCCGATCAACAACCCGGGGCAGTGGATGGACCCGGGGCCGTTCGGGACGCTGGGCGTGGGAACCGGGTTCTGCATGGCTGCGAGCGTGGCCGCGCAGGGGAAGAAGGTGTTGATGGTGAACGGCGACGGGACGTTCGGACTAAACGGGTTCGACTTCGACACGTTCGTGCGGTTCAACATGCCGATCGTGTCGGTTATCGGGAACGACCGGTGCTGGCACCAGATCTACGTGGGCCAGAAGGCGATGTACGGCGAGCGGACGCCGGCGACGCTGCTGGGGGACAACGCGCGATACGACCTGGTGGTGGAGGGGCTTGGGGGCCACGGGGAGTTCGTGGAGCACCCGGAGGGAATTGCGGCGGCGATTGAGCGGGCGTTCGCGAGCGGGAAGCCGGCGTGCGTGAACGTGCTGACGGACCCGGAGCCGCCGGGGGTGAAGGGTGGCTACGAGTTCAAGTGAGCGCCGGGGAGGGCAAGCAACCGGGAGAGATCTGACGCGGTATGCCGACCGTGGTGGTGGAGCGCGGGTACCGAGTGGGGTTCTTCTCGAACGAAGGAAACCCGCGCGAGCGAATCCACGTCCATGTCAGGCGAGGGGAAGCGCGGGCGAAGTTCTGGGTCGAGCCGGAAGTGGCCCTGGCATCGTCAATCGACTTTCGGTCGAGCGAACTGCGGGAGATACAAGGTATTGTAGAGGCACACGCCGACGCGATCAGGAGACGGTGGAATGAGCACTTCAGTCAGTGAGGCCGCAGCGCTTGAGTGCTGGTTCGACGAGGACAACATGTGGGTACGGCTTGCTGATGGCCGCCAGCTCTCGGTGCCGCTGACCTATTTCCCGAGACTCTTCCACGCGACACCAGAGCAGCGGTCCCGCGTTGAGATGAGCGGGAGGGGCACCGGCCTGCACTGGCCGGAGATCGATGAGGACATCAGCGTGCAGGGGCTCCTCGAGGGCAGGGGAGATGAGACTCGCTGGGGTAAGGCTGAGCGAGCGAAGTTGGAGGCTGAACGTGACCGAGTATAGCGTCATCCGGTACGAGTTGGACGAGCATGTCCTGACGGTGGCGTTGAACCGGCCGGAGGTGATGAACGCGCTGGACCGGACGCTGTACGCGGAGCTGGAGCATGCGATGCGGGAGGCGCACCGGGACCCGGAGGTCCGGTGCGTGATCCTGACGGGCGAAGGGCGAGCGTTCTGTTCGGGGGATGATGTGAGGCAGATCATGCTCGGGGAGCAACGGGAGGCGAGCACGGCACGATTGCGGGATGTCCGGCCGCGGCCGACCCCGGCTGCGGTGGCCGTGCTGGAGTGCGACAAGCCGGTGATAGCGGCGGTGAACGGGCCGGCGGTGGGGTGGGGGATGGACCTCTGCCTGTTCGCGGACATCCGGATCGCTTCGGAGCGGGCGAAGTTCGGGGAGCTGTTCATCAAGCGGGGGCTGGTGGCGGACCTGGGGGGGTTGATGCGCTTGCCGGCGGTGGTTGGGCCTTCGAAGGCGGCGGAGTTGCTGTTCACGGGCGATGTCATTGACGCGGCGGAGGCGGAGCGGATCGGGCTGGTGTCGAAGGTGGTGCCGCACGAGGAGTTGATGCCGGCGGCGATGGAGCTGGCGCGGAAGATCGCGGCGAACCCGCCGATCGCGATGCGGTACATGAAGGAAGGGCTGCGGAAGGGGATGCGGGGGGATATGCAGGAGGTGGGGGCGTACGTGGGGAGCTCGCTGGCGTACCTCTTCACGACGGAGGACCACCGTGAGGGGGCGCTTTCGTTCGTGGAGCGGCGGGAGCCGGTGTTCAAGGGGAAGTAGGGTACGGGTTAGGGGTTACGGGTTACGGGTTACGGGTCGGGGTGAGGGCGAGCCGCGTGGCAGGTGCAAGGTAAAGGTGGGAACTTTGCGGTGGGGGCTGGTCGTTAGAGTAGTGAGGGCTGTAAGGAGGGAGGGACTCT
>CAYPAZ010000018.1:7663-15963 GCA_964408835.1 uncultured Anaerolineaceae bacterium | reverse complement strand
ACGAAGTCCTCCGTGGTCGGCGAGTCCGGGACCGTCTCCCCGGCCTCGCGCAGGCACTGAGCCAGAGCGGCACGGGCGGCCTGGAGTTCCTGCTCGGAGGGGTCGGTCGCGCTAAGCCACGCATTGACCACCACCCAGCCCGGCTCTGCGCATTCCCAGGTTCGCTCCTGAAGCTCGGCGGCCCACTCTTCCAGAGTGCCATCGAACGAGTCGGGGGCGGGGCCCCGCAGCGATGTACTGAACACCAGCCTTGGCCCGGGGACGGGGGTCGGCCCCGATACCGTGAACCCCCGCTCACGAAGGCACTCAATCTCTGCCAGCACCGCAGCCTCGTATTCCGCGTAGGTCACGTTGTCGGCGGTCACGGTCCGCTGCTGTGCGGGCTCTGCGTGGTTGCCGTTGCTGCACCCGCTGTATGTCGCCGAAGCGGCGAGAAGGGCGACCACTGCCAAGCCGAAGCGCACCCGCAAAGCGCCACCTCCCATGCTAGGCCGTTGCCCTCGCTATTGCGAGGTCTGGTACCAGCTGGTGCAAGGGGTGGAAGGGTAGCACAGCTGGTGGGAAGCCACCGCGAGGGTAACCCACCCAGGCCACTGTTGGAACACGGTCCAGTTCCCGCTCGTGTAGACCCGATTCCACTGCTGGTAGATCGAGTCCCAGCCCCAGGCGTCCAACCAAGCCTTCGAGCAGTCCGACACGGAGTAGATTCCGCTGCGCAGCTAACCTTCACCCGCCGAGGCCGGGTATCTGGAACTCTTGTGAGACAAGTGGGCGACACTCGGGAGTGGCGGGAGGTCTGCGGACAGTTACCCGTTGCCCGTTACCCGGTACCCTCAACTCCCGTGATCATCATCGAGGCCAACTCGCTCGCCCGCGTTTTCGGCGGCCGCACGATCTTCAGCGGAGTCTCCCTCTCGCTGCAGGAACGCGACCGCATCGGCCTCGTGGGCCCCAGCGGCATCGGCAAGTCCTCCCTCGTGCGCATCCTCGCCGGGCTCGAGCCTCCCGATGGCGGCGCCATCACGTTCCGCCGGGACCTCAAGGTCGCCTACCTGGAGCAGGAGTTCGCCGGCGAACCCGCTCGTCCCGTGCTCGAAGAAATCATGGCCGCTCGCGATGACCTCGCCGAACTCGACCATGCCATCGCCGACGCCGAACGCCAGATGGGCGACCCCGCTGTCCTCGCCGACGCCGACGCCTTCGACAGCGTCCTGCATGAGCACGACCGCCTCCTCGCCGAGTACGACCTCGCCGGCGGCCCCATGGTCCGCAACCGTGCCGAGGGCTTCCTCCGCGACCTCGACTTCCCCGAGGACTCCTGGTCGAAACCGATGCGCGACCTTTCCGGCGGCCAGCGCAAGCTCGTTGGGCTGGCGCGGTGTCTCATGGCGGAGCCCGATGTCCTTCTCCTCGACGAGCCGGACAACCACCTTGACCTGGCGCGCAAGCGCCTCCTCGAGCGCCTCGTGCAGGACTTCAAGGGTGCTGTCGTCGTTATCTCGCACGACCGCTATCTGCTCGACGAGGTGGTGACCCAGATCGCCGAGTTTGAACCCGACCGCGAACACGGCGCCCGCCTCCAGCTCTGGGAGGGCAACTACACCTCCTACGCCACCCAGAAGGAGCTCAAGCTCCTCAAGCAGCAGCAGGACTACGTGGCGCAGCAGAAGGAGATCGCGCGCCTCGAAGCTGCGGTCGCGCGCTTCAAGCTCTGGGCCTCCATCGTCATCGACGAGCGCCACATCAAGCAGGCCCGCAACAAGCAGCGCCAGATCGACCGCATGGACAAGGTCGAGCGTCCCGTGCTCGAGCGGCGCAAGATGGCCCTGCGCTTCCGGCCCCATGAGCGCGGCGGCTCGAAGGCCGTCGAGTTCCGGTCCGTCAGCAAGGCGTTCAGCGAAAATCTGGTCCTCCTGGCGGCGGAGGGTACTGTCTGGAACGGCGAGCGCGTTGGCGTGGTCGGGCCGAACGGCGCGGGGAAGTCCGTGCTGCTCAAGCTCATCCTCGGCGAACTCACGCCCGAGGAAGGGACGGTCTGGGTTGGGCCCAGCATCAAGCTCGGCTACTACTCCCAGGAGCACGAGACGCTGGACCTCCGCCAGACCCCGATAGAAGCCATCCGCCAGACCAAGCCCATGTTCGAAGGCGAAGCCGTCTCCCACCTCGGCCGGTTCCTCATCCCCTACGAAGCCACCAGCCAGCCCATCGCGAGGATGAGCGGGGGCGAAAAGAGCCGCGTCCAGCTGGCCCGCCTCATGCTCATGGGTGCGAACTGCCTCCTGCTCGACGAGCCGACGAACAACCTCGACATCCCCGCCGCCGAAGTCCTCGAACACGCGCTCGAAGACTTCCCTGGCACTGTCATCGTGGTCTCCCACGACCGCTACTTCCTCGACCGCATAACCGACCGCACAATCGAAGTTCGCGAGGCGGCGCTCAGCTTCTTCGATGGCGGCTACTCGTTCTACGCCGAACAGACAGCCCAACCCCCCGCGGCGGCCACGCCGGCAGCGCGCCGCTGACCGCGACGCCCGCGCCGGCATCGTCACCTGGGCCTGGAGTACCCAATCGCCACCTTCCCGCCGGAATAGGCGGGCCGGTGGGTGTGTTGACCCCGAAGCCGCCCCGCCCCCATCCTCTCCCGGCCGGACCATCCAGGTGTCCGCCAGAGAGGCAGTTTCGAAATGGCAACCACAACTGCCACTGCGCCCTGTCCGTCGGGTTTCCTCCTCGCCGGCTGCTGACTCGCGCCAACGGGCTGAGTCCGCCGCCCGCCCGGGCAACTCCACGGCATCGCGCGCTTGACCGCCCTCCCTCGCGTTGCTAGCGAGGGCAGCCTCTCTATGCCTAGGAGTACCTGGTTTGTCTTCTCTTCCTGAAGCACCTTTCGCCCATATCGCCAGCGTGATGTCCACATTCCACCGCCCGTGGTTCCTCTGCGGCGGCTGGGCCGTCGATGCCTGGCTCGGCCGCCAGACCCGTGTCCACGGCGATGTCGACATCGGCCTCTTCGCCGATGATCAGGCGACCCTGTTCGACCGTCTCGCCGGCTGGCATATGGTCGCCCACGATGAAAGCCGGCCTACCAATACCGACCCGTGGGACGGCCGCCCCCTCGGCCTCCCCGCCCACATCCACGCCCGTCCTCCGGGCGAAGTCAACCAGGAGCTGCTCCGCCGCTGGGTCACTCCGCCGCATACTCAGGCTCTCGATGGGCTCGACTACGAGTTCGTGATCAACAGGCGCTCCGGTGACGACTGGCTCCTCGAGTCGCCCCGGCTCAAGCCAGGCTCCCGCGGCCAGCTGGAGCCGCTCATCCCCCTGCCGCTCGACCAGGCTGTGCGGGACTCCCCCGCGGGGTTACCTGCCGCCGTGCCTGAAGTCATCATGTTCTTTAAGGCCACGGCCTACCGCGACAGCGACAAGTATCCCCGCCCCCACGACGAGTCCGACTTCCGCGCACTCCTCCCGCTCGCAACCCGCGGCGGCCGCGAGTGGCTGACCCAGTCCATTACCACTCTTGTCGCCGCCCACCCCTGGCTCCCCCTCCTTGAGTGAGGACTCTGGGATGTGCTTCCCGGGGGACGGATTCCGCCCCCGGGAAGCACGGAGCCCCGTCCCCGCGCTCACCAGTCGCCGGCTGGCGACTGGCGACTGGCGACTGGTTACAATGCCGCTATGCAGTTCAACGATACCGCCGAAGAAGCCGCGTTCCGCGCGGAAGTCCGTGCCTTCATCCAGAAGGAAGCTCCGAAGTCCCAGGGGCGCTCCGCAGACCCCTTCGCTCAGGATGGCTCGCGCGAGTTCATGAAGAAGCTCGCGTCCCGCGGCTGGATCGCTCCGGCCTGGCCGAAGGAGTACGGGGGCGCCGACATGACGGTCATGGAGCAGTTCATCTTCAACAGCGAGCTCGCGGAAGCCCGCGCCCCCCGGCCGTTCGGTATCGCGGTTGGGTTCGCGGGCCCGACCCTGATCGTGCACGGCACCGATGAGCAGAAGCAGGCCTATCTCCCCGGCATCCTCAGCGGCGAAGACGTCTGGTGCCAGGGCTACTCCGAACCCGGCGCCGGCTCCGATCTCGCGGCCATCCAGACCCGCGCCGTCCGCGATGGCGATGACTTCGTCGTCAACGGCCAGAAGATCTGGACCTCCGGGGGCCATGTCGCCAAGTACATGATCCTTCTCGCCCGGACCGACCCCGATGCTCCCAAGCATCGCGGCATCAGCTACTTCATCGTCGACATGAAGTCCCCGGGCGTCTCTGTCCGCCCGCTCATCAACGCCGCCGATTCCCATGAGTTCAACGAAGTCTTCTTCGAGGACGTGCGTGTCCCGGCCAGCAACCTCATCGGTGAGGAGAACCGCGGCTGGTACCTGGCCCAGACGACGCTCAGCTTCGAGCGCTCCAGCATCGGCGGCGCCATTGGCGCCCGCCAGACGGTCGAGGACATGGTCACTTTCGCCCGCGAGCATGCGAACGATGGCACTGCCACGCTCGGCCACAACCCGGCGCTCCGCGCGGAGCTTGTGGAGCGCTACGTGGAGGCCGGCGTCGCCACGATGATGAGCTACAAAATCGTCTCCATGCAGGCCAAGGAGGGTGTCCCGCCCGGCCACGAAGCCTCCGTGGCCAAGCTCTACGGCACGGAACTCAACCAGCGCATCTACCGCACCGGCATCAAGATGCTCGGTCTCTACGGCCAGCTCGACGGGAAGAGCGAGGGCCCCGAAGTGCCGATGCGCGGCCGGATCAAGTACATGTACCTCCGCTCCGTGGCCAACACCATCGAAGGCGGCACCAGCGAGATCCAGCGCAACATCATCGCCACCCGGGGGCTGGCTCTCCCGCGCGCCTGACCGGCCGGCGGCAGAGCCCGTGTACCTACCCGGCCAGCTTCCCGGCTAGCTTCGGCTTCAGCTTTCCGGTCTCAAGCATCCACCGGATCATGTCCTCCAGCGTTTCCTCAATCGGCCGGGCCGTGATCCCCAATTCCTGCTCGGTTGCGGTCGAGTCCGTTGTGTGGCGGCGCGTGAAGAAATAGATGGATTCCGAGTCCAGCGGCATCCGGAAGGGCGTGACCTTCTGCAGCACGTCCATCCCCTTCAGGGGCAAGTACACCATCCCGTAGGGTATGGCCCTGGTCTTGAGGTTGCGTCCCGTGACCGTGTTGAGCGCCCCGAGCAGGCCGGGGCCATCCAGATTCACGCACGGCGCAACGTACCGGCGCGGTCCTTTGCCGGGCTCCATGAGGGCTGCGTGGAGCCGCGCGACATCCCGGACGTCGGAAATGGGCACCCGGCCCTTCGGAGCGAGGGCGAACTTGCCACCCAACGCGCCTTCGATGAGCAGCGGGCCCTCACCCCAGAGCGGGTCGTGCGGGCCGAGCACCTGGCCCGGATAGGTCGTCACCACGGGCTTGCCCCCGTCCTGGAACCGGCGGGCCACCCGCTCGGAGTCCGCCTTGGACCGCGCGTAGGTCGAAGGTGGAGTCGTGGGCAGGGAATCCCGGTCCAGCACCTTGTCTGGTTCCCCAATCAGCGCGGCCACACTCGACACATGCACCACCGGGTCCAGCCCCCGTTCGATAGCCGCGCCCAGCACCGCCTCGGTCCCGGCCACGTTCGTCGCGCGGATCACCTTGGCCTGCCGCGGGTCCAGTGAGTACACGGAGGCTCCGTGCAGGACTGCGTCGCAGCCTTCGAGGAGTTTCACTACCGACGCTACGTCGGTCACGTCCCCCACCACATGCTCGACATCCCCCACGCCGAGTGGCTCGAGCGCCGGTTTGATGCGCTCTGGCGAGCGCACCAGCAGCTTCACTTCGTGGCCCGCCTCCAGCAACGCGGCCACCGAATGCGACCCAACGAATCCCGTACCCCCGGTTACGGCTACTTTCACGTCCCCTGCCCCCTCATTGGCTAAGAGTCCGCAGACTTTGCCAAAGAACGCCAGCGGGTGTCCAGCGGCGCCCCTGGCACGGTCAACCCTGGGAACCTGCTCAGAACGGCTTGAACACCGCCAGCCATGCCAGCAGTGGCACGCTCAGCACCAGGACGGTCCCGAACACGATGGGCACGCGGTCGTTGAGGATGTCCCGGAGCTCGTCGGTGTACTCGCCCTTCTTGTTGGCGATGAGCGCCGCCAACCTCGCCCTGCGCAGTCCGAACCCCAGCAAGGGCAGGCACACGAAGTAGAAGAGGATGAACAGGAGCGTGAGCGCCGCCAGCCATCCATCCTTCACGAAGTTGTAGTCGGCGGCCACAGCCCAGAAGAAGCCGGTGATGCCCGTCGCCATCGCGCCGGGCAGGAGGATCCGGGTCTCGGCGTTCGCCGCTTCCACCAGGCAGTACGCCTGGTACTTGAGGTCCTTCGAGGCCCAGGCCCGGAGGATGAGGGGGTAGGTCGCCCCCAGACCCGCGCCGAGCCAGATCATTGCCAGGGCATGCGCGATCCGCCAGCCGTCCAAGCGCTACTCCGGAGTGTCGAGGGTGTCGAAAGTCTACGGCGCGGTGGGCTTACGGGACGGATCGCTACCAGTCGTCACCGGGCATGATGTGCCGCATGAACGCTTCGAACTTAGTGAACTCGATCAGCCCCCGGGAGTGGCCGCGACCACCGATTCCGGCCGGGTGGCGCCGTTCGAGAACGCCAGCGCCGCCGCCACGAAGTCCCGGAACAGCGGGTGGGGCCGCGTCGGGCGGCTCTGCAGCTCGGGGTGGAACTGCGTCCCCAGCATGAACGGGTGGTCCCGCAACTCACCGATCTCCACCAGCGACCCATCGGGCGATGTCCCGCTCGCCACCAGCCCGGCCGCGTCCAGTTGTGCCTTGTACAGGTTGTTGAACTCGTACCGGTGGCGGTGCCGCTCCGTGATGACGCCATCGCCGTAGGCCGCGGCGGCCACGGAGCCCGGCACCAACTTGCACGGGTAGCCGCCCAGCCGCATCGTGCCACCCTTGTCCTTGATGCCCTGCTGCTCTTCGAGCAGGCTAATCACGGGGAACGGCGTCTCGGGGTCGAACTCGGTCGAGTTCGCGCCGGTCATCCCGCACACGTTCCGCGCGAACTCGGTCACCATGACCTGCAGCCCCAGGCAGAGCCCGAGATAGGGGATCCCCATCGTCCGCGCGAGTGCGGCCGCCTGGATCTTCCCCTCCCAGCCGCGCTCCCCGAACCCGCCTGGGACGATGATCCCCTGCACCCCTGCCAGCAGGTCGGCCGCGCTTCGCGTCTCCAGGATCTCAGAGTGCACCCAGCGGATGTCCACCTCGGCGTCGTTGGCGATCCCGGCGTGGGCGAGCGATTCCTTGACGCTCAGGTAGGCGTCGTGCAACTCCACGTACTTCCCGACGATCGCGACTTCCACGACTCGCGAGGGATTTTTCAGCTTCTGGACCATCGCGCGCCAATCGGCCAGGTCCCGCGCGCCCTGCAGCCCGAAATGCTCCAGCACGTAGTCGCCGAGGCCACGCTCATCCAGCAGCAGCGGGACCTCGTAGATGGTGCGGGCCGTCTCCAGCGGGATGACCGCCCGTGGCTCGACATCGCAGAACGAGGCGATCTTGTCGCAGATGTCGCGCGGCACCGGGTGGTCGCTCCGGGCGATGATGACATCAGGCTGGATGCCCAGCGACCGCAACTCCCGGACCGAGTGCTGGGTCGGCTTCGTTTTCAGTTCGCCGGTGGACCCGATATAGGGCAGGAACGTGACATGGACGCTCAGGATGGTGCCCGGCGGCTCTTCGTGCCGCAGCTGGCGGATGGCCTCGATGAAGTGCATCGCCTCGATGTCGCCCACGGTGCCGCCCACCTCACAGATGAGGACATCGCAGCCGCTCTGGTCAGCCACGGTGCGGATGCGGGCTTTGATCTCGTTTGTCAGGTGGGGCACGGCCTGGATGGTGCCGCCCAGGTAGTCGCCGCGGCGCTCGTTCTCGAGCACGGAGCGATAGACCTGCCCGCTCGTGACGGAAGACGCGGCCGTGAGGTCCTGGTCGGTGAAGCGTTCGTAGTGGCCAAGGTCGAGGTCGGTCTCGGCGCCATCGACGGTCACGAAGACTTCGCCGTGCTGATACGGGGACATCGTGCCGGGGTCAACGTTGAGGTAGGGGTCGAGCTTCTGGATGGAGACGGAAACGCCGCGGGACTTGAGGATCCTGCCGAGGCTGGCGGTGGTGATGCCTTTGCCGACTGAGGAGACAACGCCGCCGGTGACAAAGATGAACTTCGGCATGGCCCCCTGCGTTTCGTCTGTGCTCATCCGATGCTAGGCGGGGAGAGCCGGGTCGTCAACGAAAAG
>CAYPAZ010000018.1:0-7563 GCA_964408835.1 uncultured Anaerolineaceae bacterium | reverse complement strand
GGCCCTCGGCCCCTTACAATCCTCTAACGTAACTCGCGGCTCCCGGTATTAACCTTTGCCCGCCCTCCGCCGTTATCGCTAGTACGCAAGGCGATTGCATGCCTATGCTCGGAAGGAGGACGCTCGGACAAAGAACCAGCCGGCGTGGCCCAGGGGGCTCAGGTGCCGACGACCCAGGTGGACGAGGCTACCCCGGAATTCGACGAACGCACAGTCGTCGATGCCGCCAAGAACGGCGACCAGGGAGCTCTCGGGGAGCTGTACGACTACTACTTCCCACGCGTCTACCGCTTCGTCGCCGCTCGCCTCAGGGCCGGTGAAGATGCCGAAGACGTCACCGAAGAGGTCTTCCTCAAGGTCATCGATGGTCTCGGCAAATTCTCCTGGCGGGATGTGCCATTCGGCGCCTGGATCTTCCGCATTGCGCGCAACGAAGTCGTCTCCCACGCGCGCAAACAGAAGACTCGCGGCGCCAGCGCCCAACTCAGTGACACCATGGCCGACGCGTCGCAGGACTTTGTCCACCGCGTGGAGATGGGATTCCAGTTGGAAGTGGTACGCGAAGCCGCAAGCCGTCTGCCTGAAGCTCAACGCCAGGTCATCGCCCTGCGCTTCGGCGCGGGCCTCACAGTGGCCGAAACCGCGAGAACCCTGAACAAGTCCGAGAACAACGTCAAAGTGCTCCAGCATAAAGCGATCGCCCGGCTGCAGAAGATGGTTGAGCGCGACAAATGATCAGGCTGTTCCAACCCAGGCCCACCCGCGACGACGCGGTCTTCGCTGAGGCGCTTTCGCTCCTCCAGGATGGCCTCGATGTCGATTTCGTGGTCGGCCTCTATCCGGAAGAAGCCGAATGGCTCGAGGCCGAGCTTCGCGCAGCGGATTCGCTCTCCGCTGCCTATGCCGAGGCTCAGCCCAGCTACTTCTTCGAGGGCTCGCTCAAAGCGAAGTTCCTCGCTGCCGCCCGCGACCGCACAGCTCAGCCCTATCCCGTGCCCGCCGAACCCACGACCTGGCTCGGGATGGTCCGCTCCGCGGCCGCAACCATGACCATGGTTGGCGGCGCCGCCCTCGTGGGCGTGGTCATGCTCGGCTTTATCACCGCCGAGAACGCCGTCCCCGGTGACTGGAACTACTCCTTCAAGCTCGCTGGCGAGCGCTTCCAGTACACCACTTCGCGTGGCGACGACCGGATCGACCTCCAGATCTCCTTCACCCAGAACCGCGTGCAGGAGATCCAGAAGAAATTCGAGTCCGGCGAGCAAGTCTCCATCGCCGACCTCGAAAAGGTCGAACGAGAGGCCCGGGACCTCGCCACGCGTCTGCAGGACCGCCCCGTTGACGAATCCAGCAAGGCGAAGCTTACGGAGCTCGGCGAAACCGCCGCCACAGTGCTCAACGCTGTCAGCGAACGCGGGCCCGAGCTCGCCCCCAGGGTGGCGAAAACCATCGAGCAGGTGAACGATGCGGTCTCCGCTGGCACCGGAGGCGTCGCGACGCTCCCCACGCCAACCGCGACCCCGGAACCCACGCCCACGCCGACCCCCGACCCGACGCAGGAACCCGAGCCCACGAAGGCTCCCGAGCCCAACGGCGGCCCGGTGGAAGCCCAGGAACAGGACGACGCCCCGGCTGGGAACACGGCGCCTTAACCAGGCCGTTGCCGACTCTAGCGGTCGCCCGATACTCTCGGCTTGCCCCCTAAACTGAACCACGGAGTGCTTCGATGCGACGCTGGCTGCTTGCGACTCTCGCGATCCTGGCCCTCACCGCCGCCGCCTGTGGCGGGGACGATGACGACAACGGCGCCACTGGCACCCCCGGCGGGAACGGGACCCCCGGAGCCACGACCGATGGCACAGGCGAACCTGCGAACGGCGAGACCCCTGACCCCGACGCGACCCCCACGTTCTTCCCCACCAACACCCCGCTCCCGGAGCTCCCAACCCCCACTCCCGTCCCGGACGATGTGCCCACCATGTCGCTGCGGTACGGCTCGAACACCTACGATCCCACTCCGGCGCAGTTCGCCCAACTCGAAAAGACGACTGTCAGCGGTCTCCTCGGTGACGGTGTGCTGCTCTCCACGCTTGCTGCCCAGGTGGGTGCGCCCGAGGGCACGCTTGTGACCTTCCGCGGCTACGTCGCCGGGCAGGGCACCCAGCGCTTCGTCCGTGACTCGCTCTCCGCGCTCGGGTCAACCACCCTCCTCGTCCTCGGGGCGGACGGCCATGTTTCTTTCCGCAGCACCGCCGTTCCCCAATCCGAGTGGCTCGACATCGTTGAAGAGATCGTCTTCGAGTAGGGGCGTGGCTCAGGCAGACGCTCTGACCCGCATGCCACCGCTTGCTCCGGGTCGTCGCTCGGACCGGATAGCGCCCGGGGTGGGGCAGAAGCGACGGGGGCCGCGCGCCACAACGCGCCCGGCATGAAAGCCGGATAGCAACCTCCCTCACTCCCTCGCGCCGTCCCCCGAGACGAGCCGGAGGTTGTGTTCCATGACGAGCTGCCAGCGGCGCAACTCGGCCATGCCCTCCGCGTCGAACATCTGCTCCGCCAGCGCCCATTGCTCGGGCGTCTCCGGCGGAAGACCGTGCAGGGCCCGCCCATGGACCACCGCCTTGCGCAGCGCCAGCTCCTCTTCCTCTCCCTCAGGGTCCAGCTGCGTCAGGATCCGGTTGGCGGTGTTGATCGCCTGCGCTTCGGCGGGAGCCAGGTCCCCTCGCGCCACACGCTCGATGACCCACCTCGCCACGCCACGGATGTCCTTCGGCGGCAGTCCCGTCTCCTCCCCGGCAGCAGCGACAGCGCGCTGCTTCGGGGTCCCGTGTGCCCGGCATGGCGCCCGCCCGACATCCCACATGCATGGCTCCCCGTCACGCCTCGGCGCCGCGCAGATGATCCGTACCACGCCCTCAGGCTCGCATTCGCCGCACACCGCTCGAACGCCGGTGTGTCGCTATGGCAGATTCAGCGTCACCGCTTCGTCCACCAGGATCCAATAAATGCGCATCTGGTGGAGCGCTTCGAAGTCGTTCAGGTAGCGCGGTAGCCCCGGCAGGTGCGAAAGCCACTGGCCGGAGGCGTTGTCCCGGTGGAGCACCTGCAGGTAGGCGCCAGCCAGCGGCTGCAGGAAGGTGCTCAGCTTCGTCGTCTGGCCGGTGAACAGGAACGCGTTCCAGCCCGGCTCCAGCTGGATAGACCTTGGGCATGGCTGCGGGCACGGGTTGGATGATCCGATGCTCGTGTTCGAAGCGTTCACCCAGTACACCTGGTACCGGGCGATGGAGGTGAACTCGTTCACGAACGAAGGGACGTTCCGCCCATAGCGCTGATAACGCCCCATGCCGCCGAAGCCATCGGGTGATGTCGGGTCCCACCGGTAGATCGCATCCCAGTTCGCCGGGAGGTACCCCACCGCAGCCGGGAGGCTGCCGGGCCCCGGGAGGTGCGCCACCAGGTTCCAGCCCCCTCCGAGCGTCTGCGTTACAAGGCTCCCCCACGGCGGCGAGACGCTGCTCACGTCCAGGGTCTCGAGCAGAGGCACGTCCTGGCCCGGCCACGAAATCTGCGGATGGGCCAACCCGGTCCCGCTTCCGGTCGATGTCACGAACAGGCTCACGGTCGCGCCGGGCGTGCCGCAGCCGGGCTGCACCGCGTCGCTCCTCACTCGCATGCTGTAGGTCGATACGAGCCCGTTGTGGACCACGACGGCGTCGCCGCAGGCTGCGCCGTTCACAAGTGCCTGGACGGTGCTCCCACCCGGGATATCCTTCCAGTCGTGCAGCGCTGACCCGGAAAGCTCGAACGGCACGCGCTCGAGCGCCCCCGCGATGTGCAGGATGCCGGCTCCGGCCCAGTTCGGCGGGCTGTTGGGGCTCGGCGCCGGGGACGCTGCCTGCTTGATCAGCGCGATGATCTCCAGGTAGCTCAGGTGGGGAGCCTTCGAGTACATCAGCGCCACCGCCCCCGAAACGAGTGGCGTCGCGAAGCTGGTCCCCGTGCCGGAGCCGTAGCCCCCGCCGGGCATCACCAGCCGCGCCGTCCCCGCGATGCCTACCCCCGGCGCGGCGATGCTCACCGCCGGGCCATAGCTGCTGAACGAAGCCCGAGCGTTGCCGGCGTTCGGGTTGCTCGCAGCCACCGCCAGGACGTTGTCGTACTGTGGGAAGGCCGCGTACGCCGCCGGGTATCCGACTGAAGGGTCCGCCGTGTTGCCGAAGTTTCCCGCCGCCGCGACGACGATAACGCCCCCGGCCTTCGCCGTGATCAGCGCGTCGCGCATGATCTGGATGTCCGCTTGCGGGCTCGATGCTGGCGCCGCAAGGCTGAGGTTGATGACCTTCGCCCCGTTCCGCACGGCGTAATCCACTGCGTTGGCGACATCGACCATCGAACCGGCGGGGCCGGTGAACCCCGGCCCGCAGTCCAGCGCTTTCAACACCATGATCCGGACCCCCCACGCGATCCCGGCGATGCCCTGCCCGTTGTTCCCCGCCGCTGCCAGTGCACCCGCACCAAGCGTCCCATGTGAGTGGTTCCCCCCGGGAAGTTGCGGGTTCCCGTGGTCATCGGCCACCGCGCCGGTGGGCGTGCTGCTGGTGTAACCGCAGGCCAGGTTGCTGCTCGTCAGGTTCACGAAGCGGCAGCCGTGGATGTCATCGATGCAGCCGTTCAGGTCGTCATCCAGTCCGTTCCCGGGGATCTCGTTGTGGTTCACCCACAGCCGGCCCGCAAACTCCGGGTGATTGAGGTCCATCCCGGAGTCGATGACTGCCACGATGACTTCCGCGCCGCCGGTTTCCAGGTCCCACGCGGCGGGCGCGCCGATGCTCGCCAGGTAGTTCGCCTGCGATGTGGCGTAGAACGGGTCGTTCGGGATGAGCTGGGCATAGACGCGCACGTCAGCCTCGGCCGACTCCACGTTCGGGTGGAGCGAGAGCTGCGCGATGTACTCGTCGGCCGTCATGCCTTCGGGGATATCCAGCGCTCGGTAGCCCTGCTCGTGCAGGGTCGGGGGGAGGCCATCCTCGCGCAGCATCTGGGCAGTGAGCCCCGTCCGGAGCTTGATCACCACGCGCTCGGGCGGTGCTTCGGGTGGTGGCGGTGGCGCCTGGGAGAGCGCGACGCCCGGCAGCGCCAGGAAGATGGCGCACGCCAGCAGAACGAGGGCCAGGGACCGCTTCATGCACTCCGCCCGCGCCCCCGCGCCCGCATGTCAAGGCCGGGCGCAATCACCTGGCGGGCGTCAAGGTCGAAACTCGTTAGTGGCCAGTGTACGGGGGCCGCGCCTACCGCTAAAGAAACCCGGCTTTACTGGTTGATGGGCGTTGGGGTGCCCGAATCGAATACGGGCGGCGGCGTCTGGACATCGCTGATGCTCGTAGGCGTTGCTGCCGGAGCGGTCCCCAGGAGTTTCGCATCCACCGCGCTCGCCAGCTGCGCCACCCACTCGTCCTGCATGGCGTCGGCCCGGCCGCGAGTCTGGACCACGGCCACTACGTTGCCTCGCCTGAAGGTGTAGCGGTGGAACGCCGCGGGGATGTCCGTGCCGTCGATTACGCCGAACTGCAGCCTCGTCGCCCAGAAGACGTTCCCGTGCTTTTCGAGGTCGGGGAGTCGCACGACGCCTTCAGCGCGCATCGTCGACGATACGACCTGGTTGTAGAAGTTGTGCGCGCCCTGGAACGTGCTGAACGAGTGCACCTCGATATCGATGTAGTAGGCGCCCTGCTGGACCACGGACGCCAGCAGACCTTCGGGCCTGAACTGCGTGGAGTAGCCGCCCTGGTAGCCCCAGGCCCGGAGCTTCGCTTCCGCGTCCTCCGGCCCGTCGAAGTGCGTAAAGCCCTGGTACTCTTCGGGCCCACGCTCGTAGGTCACCTCCCGGTGCACCGCGAATACCGGGTTCAGGTCGGATTCCGCGACTGCATAGGCGGAGGGAGGGGCCGCAGAGTAGGGCTCCGGGCCGCCATCGGTGGTGATCCCGGATTGGCTCCCGCCCCTGTTGCTGTCCTCACTCGCCAGGTTGTACGAGATCACGCCGACCGCCAGGAGCACTCCGGCCCCCACAAGCCCGATCGCGAGATACTGCGGGCCGGGCAGCTTCACCTTCATTGGCCGCCGGCCATCGGCGTTGGCGCGGTCCTGTCCCGCTTCCCGAGCGCCTTGTCGTCGATCATGCTCGCCAGCACCTCCGCGGGCTCCACGCGGAGCAGCCCGAGCGCCCCGTAGGTCCTCACAGTCGCAACCATGTTGCCGCGCCGGAACACGTACCAGTAGAGCACCGAGCGCACCTCGCTGGTGCCGATGGCCTCGCCTTCCCGTACCCAGGCCGTCGATTCATTCCCGAGTTCGAGCGCTTCTATCTCCGCCGAGCCCAGCTTCAGGCGGGAGTTCACATAGACGTAGAACTCGTGCGCTCCATCCGGACTCTCGAACAGGTGCGTTTCGATGTTCATGTAGAACCCGCCGAGGAGCACCGTCTGTTCCCGGCCCTCGGGGATGTACCCGGTCTCATATCCGCCGATGTACCCCCACTCGTTGAGGAGCCGCTCGCCCTGCTCGGGGGACTCGAAAATGCGGACCTGCGCATAACTCGGGAGGTCGATCTCGAAGGTGACGTCCAGGTCCGTCAGGTAGCCGGCGCCCAGGTCGGCGTGGAAGAGCGAAAACTGGCTTGCGGGCTCGGCGAGGGACGGCTCGGACTCCGGGTCCGGGTTCGAAGGCTTCGGGGTGCGAGTGGGTGTCTGCTGGTCGCCGGGCTCCTGAGTTGGGCTGTTTCCCGGGTTTGGGGCGCCATCGTCCGAGTCGTCATCGCCGCCGCAGGCGACGGAGGTGGAGACCACGAGCAGACAGGCGAAAAGGGCCGGCACAACGCGGCGGACCATGAGGGCTCCCGGGGGCGCGAATCTCCCCGAGTGTACGAAGGGGGGTGGTTCCGGCAAAGAAAAGGAATACGGGCCCTTAACGCTGGCTCAGGCTGCTCCCGCCTCGTCCCAGCGCGGCAGCCAGCTCACGCGCCGGCCCCAGAATCCTTCGGCCACCGCGCCACGCTCCCGGTAAATCGAGCGCACGTTGTCCTGGCCGACGGCGCTCCGCGCATGGACCGCGATAACGGTCCCACCGCCCTGGATCCCGGCAAGGCACCCTTCGGCATCGCGGTCGCTGAGGCAGAGTGCCCGGGCAAGTTGACTGAAGACCGCCCCCGTTGTGTGGAGTACGCCGTCGTCGTCAAGGCAGGGCTCTGTTTGCTCTGGCCGGAAGACCACAACCGAACCGCGGGTCAGGCCAGCGTAGGAGAGGTCATCGAGTATCTCCCGTACCTGCTCGCAGGACTGCACCAGGCAGAGGAGGTAGTCGCTGGCCGGACGCCCGGGGGGCAGTGAGTCGGATAGGCTTGCGGGGGCGCGCACGGGGACATCCTTATTCGGTTTCCACGAGTGTGGCCGGAGCCCCCGTCCACCGGCTATGGCCGGTCGTACCGGAACTCGGGGACTGTTGGTCCCGAACTTTATGTTCCCGTGAATCAGGCCTCGAGCGCGGGCCCGGCCGGGAGCAGCG
>CAYPAZ010000017.1:0-16410 GCA_964408835.1 uncultured Anaerolineaceae bacterium | reverse complement strand
ATGCCCCAGTCGCTCGTCCAGGCAATGGCCGCCGCCGCCCAGGCCCGCCAACAGGCCACCACACCGCCAGAGGACTCCTGACCCTGTCCCGGCCGCTCGAGGGTACCACTGGCGCCGGCTCATTCCGCCGTGCGGAGCACCTGCACCACGTCCTCAATGCGGAGCCCCCGCAGCTCCCGCTGCGTCGCGAACTCCAGATCGTCAAGCGCCCGAGGGTCCCCCATGAACGCGATTCGGCCATCCGTGCCTACGCGGAACCGGCCCTGGAACGCGCCGATCACTCCGTAGGCCCCTCCCCGGTATGCCCCAACGTTCGCCGGCCCGTCGAGGAACAGCAGCCACGTCTCGCCAGCCTTCATCATCGGCCCGGCCGGGGTTCCGAGGTCTACTGGCTCCGCGGTCGGCTCATTCGGGTCCTTCGAACGGCCCGCGAACGGTCCTCCGAGCTCTACCACCGTGAGCATCCGCCCGGTCTCGACCCCTTTGAGGCCCTCCAGAACCTCAACCTGTGCCCGGGTGAACGGGAGCCCGCCGTGAGGCTCCGCGCTGGCTTCCATCACCAGAACAAGGGCAACAACGGGGGCAGACCTGTACATTCCGTCCACCGAGCTGAAGATGTGCGCCAGTTCCCCCGTTCCAGGCATCCCCGGGTTCGCACGCTCCCCCTCCGTGATGCTCACCTGCCGCTCGCCTTCAAAGACAATCTGCCCGGGCCCGCCAGGCGCCGGGGGGGTTGCAGTTGCAGTCACGAGCGTCGCCGTTCGCAATTCTGCGTCCGCTGTTGGTTCCTCGTTGGCGCAGGAAGACGCGGGCCCGGCGAGCAGCACGCAGGCGAGCGCGAGCAACGGTCCGCGAAGCCTCCTCTCGGCTACAGTTCCGGGGCGGGTCGTGCGACTACTGATAGGCCCAAAGCGCAAGGACGGCGTCCTCCATCTGCGGGACGAAGATCCCATACGTGTCGTATCTCGAAATGTACGGGTACATGAGCACGTTCGGAGTTCCAGAGTGCGAAAGCGCTATCCCGTGCCCGAACTCGTGGCCGGCGGTGCTTTGCGTCCGCTGTGTCAGGCCCCATTCCCGGTCGGCTGCCAGGTACCACTCGTTGAGCCGAAGCTCAGCATAGGACCAATTCGCCGTGGGTACGCAGCCGGTGCAGCCAAGTTGCTGGCCGGAGTAGCTAAAAAAGATCGCTACCCCGCTGTAGCCGGTAGGTCCCCAACTATGGACGTAGAAGTCGATCGCCGAGATGCTCCAGTTGGTCGTATGCGTGAATGACGTGGTACCTGTTGCGTTCCACGAGGCAACAGCAGCGTGCATGCGCGGGAAGTAGTAGGCAGGGTAGACCACGCCGTTGGTCGTGTAGTATCGGCCAAACGGCCCGCCGATGAGCCGGTAGTCTAGGAGCCCGGCCTCCGCCTCGCGCGCGGGCTGACCCACTGACCCGGCCGCCACCGTGGCCAGCAGCACAAGTAGTCCCAGGATCGTCGCTCGCACCGGGCACGTTTCCATCGGAAAAGCCGATGCCGAGCATTGTGTGTGTGTGTGCGGTGTCAACCCCCGTCCCGTAACCCGTAACCCACCCTACCGCGTCAGCCACCCGAACTGCTGCTGCTTCCGCTGGCTCCGCGCATCTATCATGATGTTCACGATCGTCGGCATCGGGTCGTCCAGCGCCTTCCGCAACGTCGGCTCCAGCTCCGAAGGCTCCGTCACGTAGTAGCCCTTCCCACCGAACCCCTCGATCATCTTCTCGTAGTGCGCGTTCGGCGTGTACGCCGAAACCGGTGGCGGCTCGTCTGCGCTCAACTCGCTCGGCCCGCCGCCGATCCCGTTGTTGTTCACGATGATGAACGTGATCGGCAACCGATACCGGCATGCCACCTCCACCTCCATCCCGCTGAACCCGAACGCCGAGTCCCCCTCCACCGCCACAACCTTCTTGTCCGGGTGCACAGCCGCCGCCGCGATCGCGAACCCCATCCCCACACCCATCGTCCCGAACGAACCCGCGTCCAGCCGGTGCCGCGGCTCGAAGTTCGGCAGCACTGTCCGCCCGATGTCCATCGTGCTCGCGCCCTCGCTCACAATCACCGCGTCCCGCGGCAACATGTCCCGGATCTGCCCCAGCACCCGGTAATACCCCATCGGCACCGAGTCGTCCGTATACCGCGGCCCCACCTCCGTGCGGTTCGCCTCGATCTTCGCCTGCAGCGTGTTCCACCACGTCGTCTCCGGCGGGTACGACCACGGGCTCTTGTCCAGCACCGCGTTCAGCTGCCCCGTCACAGCCTTCGCGTGGCCCACCAGCGCCGCCGCGGCCGGCACGTTCGTCCCGATCTCCTCCGGCGATATGTCCATCTGAATCACCTTCACGTCCGGGTTGAACCGCGGCGGCAGCCCGTAGTGCATGATCCAGTTCAGCCGCGCCCCCATCAGCAACACAGTGTCCGCCTCCACCAGCGCCGTCGACCGCGCCGCCGCCACTGAGAGCGGGTGGTCGTCCGGTACCACACCCTTGCCCATCGGGCTCGCCAGGAACGGCAGCTGCGTCTTTTCAATGAACGCTCTGACCTCATCCTCGGCTCGGGCGTAAGCCATCCCCTTCCCCACGATCACCAGCGGCTTCTCCGCCTGCTTCAGCAACTCCACCGCCGACTCCACCGATGCCGGGTCCGCCAGCGTCAACGGAGGCTCCGCGCAACGCGCCGGGAACTCCATCTCTGACTCCTCCACCACTCCGTCGATGACATCCGCCGCCAGGTCAAGGTACACCGCCCCCGGCCTTCCGTAGATCGAATGTCGCACCGCCTGCTCGATGTAGTACGGCAGTCGCCGCGTGCTGTCGGGCCGCGCCGCGTACTTCACGAACGGCCGCGCAGCCTCCACCTGCGGCGCCTCCTGGAACGCCCCCATCCCGTTCTGGAACGAGTCATTCGCGCCCCCCAGCAAGATCATCGGCCAGCAGTTCGACCACGCATTCGCCAGCCCGGCAATCGCATGGATCATCCCCGGCCCCGAAACCGCCAGGCACGCGCCCGGCCGCCCGGTCAGGTACCCAACAGCCCCCGCGGCGTAGCTCGCCGCCTGCTCGTTCCTCATCCCGTAGAACTTGATCCCCTCCCGCTGGCACCACACCCCCACCGGGATCACCGGGGCTCCCACCACCCCGAACATGTACTCCACACCCTGCTCCTTGAGTGCCCGGGCGATGATGCGCGCGCCGTTAATCTCGGCCATGAACTGCCTCCGCGTACGAATGGGTCGTGCGCGCGATGATACGCGAACCCCGCCCCGCCAGCAGGAGCCCTACGGCCCTTCGTCGCGGGCCACCCCGGGAGCGATGAGATGGAACTCCAGCGCCGCCACCGCTCCCATCGGGATCGCGAAAATCCCGCCCGTCACCTCGAACTCGCCCTCGGCCGAGGTTCCAGCTGCTGCCTGGCCCGCCGCGCCGCTCAGCACGAACGAGCCCCCGCTCGATGTGCCGCCCGGCACCGCTGCTCCCCAGCCCGCGTCGAAGTCATCGCCCTGCTGTGCCACCACCACCGCAGCAACGAGGCCGGCTGCAGCCAGCGCCCCCGCCGCGGCGCCGTACCAGCCCTTTCGCGCCCTCACCGGTTGATCACCAGCACGTTGAACGTAACTCCCGCCGGGAACGGGTCCCCACTCACGGTGTAGATCACCCACCTGCCGGGTGGGCACTCGGGGGACGCTGTGTTGAATCCCGGGCCGAGACTGTTGACGTTGTACGCCACCTGGTAACCCTCCACATCCGCCCCCGCCAGCGGCAGCGTTCCGCCCGTGTTGGGGGTGACGAACAGCAAAGCGTCGGGATCCCCGTTCGCGTGCGGGTTGTCGATTGCTGTCGCCGATCCCGCCGCACACGTCGTCGACGGAGTGTGCACGAACGCCGGAGCGCCAGTCCCATGGATACGCACGCCCCCGTCCACCACGTCCAGTGCCTTACCGACGCCGCCCGCCCCGACCGCCCGCACGCCAATCCCGGCTACCGACTGCGTTTCCCCCAACACCCCCACATTCGCTTGGGCGGAGCCGTTCGCTACCCCGTGCACACCTATCCCGGCCTCTGTCTCCCCCAGCACCCCGCGACCGCCTCCCGCGTGACTCCCCCACACGCCCGCCCCAAGCCCCGCCTCACCCATGTTGACGCCCCGCACGCCAGCCGAACCCGCCCCCGGGTTCGTCGCGGTTACCCGCCCCACTACACCGAATGACCCTCCGGCAGTCGACCCGGTTACCCCTTCCACCCCGGGCGACGTGCCGTCGGCCGACATCTGAGAGCCAAGCACCCCTGCTGTCGGCCCTCCAAGCATCGCCCGCTGGCCCCCGCCCTGGATGATCGCCCCGGGCAGCAGGCTGAGCGCGTACGGCGTCGCCGAAAGCTCCTGCCTCGGAGCCAGGATCTGGTACCCGCCTGCGCTCGCCCCCGGCCTTACGCGTATCTCAAGGAACCGCTGCTGCCCGGTGAACACCCCCGGCCCGAAGTCCAGCCCAACCGTGAACAGCCCGTTGCTCACGTCGAGGTCCTCCTCCACATGCGTCAGCCCCACCTGATCGTCTCCCACGGCGCCCTCGAACAGTCGGAACTCGAAGTCGTAGCTACCGTTCGCCGCCTGTCCGCCGTCGCTCAGCCGCCCCTGGTAGGTGAACGATGTCCCAAGCACCGCGGCAGCCGTCACCCCTCCCGAGCCCTCGCCGCCGTCCTGCGCGACGGCCAGCACCGCCGGGATGGTCGCCGCCAGAAGTCCCGCCGCAACAACTCCGATGATCCACTTCCTGCGCATGGCATCCTCCTCGAATACGTGCACACGCCTATGCCGATGAGCAATTGTACCTGAAAGCCACTGCCCAGCCCATCCCTCCCCGCTACAGCCCGTCGTTGACCCTTCAAATGCCCCGGCGTACGTTCCGGTGGCGTCTCGCGCGCACCCCTCCTCAATCCTTCCGAAGGGCTGGCCTATGGCTGAAAACGCCACCGCCCGCGACCTCCTCGACTCTGTTCGCGGCCTCATCCGCGCCGGCGAACCGTCGAAGCTCGTCGCCCTCGTCTCCTCGCTCCACCCGGCCGACCTGTCCGAGCTGGTGCTGATGCTTGATGACGAAGACCGCCCCCTTCTGATCTCTCTGCTTCCAACGGATCTCGTCGGCCAACTCTTCGAGTACGTCGAGGATGACGACCTCCGTTCCATCCTCCACAGCATCGATGTCGATGACCTCCCCGCCGTGCTCGAAGAGGTCGAGGACGACGTCGCCGCCGATGTCATCCAGCAACTCGAGCCCGATGAGCAGGCCGAAACCCTCGCGGCCCTCGACCGCGGCGATGAGGTCGCCCAACTCCTCCAGTACGGTGACGAATCCGCTGGCGGCATCATGACCCGCGGCTTCGTCGCCCTGAACGAAGACATCACCGTCCAGCAGGCCATCGACTACCTCCGCGTCCTTCGACCGCCGTCCGACCGCGCCTACTACCTCTACGTCATCGACCCGGAGCGCCGCCTCGCCGGCACCGTTAGCATCCGCGACCTTCTCGTGTCCCCTCCCCGGACCCACCTCTCCGAGATCACCAATCCCGATGTCCACGCCATTACCACTTCCACCGACCAGGAGGAGGCGGCCCTCACCCTCCAGAAGTACAACCTCCTCGCCGTCCCCGTCGTCGATGAGGAGGGACGCCTCGAAGGTGTCACAACCGTCGATGACCTCATGGATGTCCTCCAGGAAGAAGCCACCGAGGACATGTTCCGCATGGTCGGCGTCGGCGAAGAAGAGCGCGTCTTCTCACCCGTCACCACCAGCGTGCGGCGCAGGCTCCCGTGGCTCCTCGTCAACACCGTCACAGCCTTCCTCGGCGCCGCCGTTGTCAGCCTCTTCGATGACACGCTCGCCCGCGTCACCCTTCTCGCGTTCTTCATGCCTGTCGTCGCCGGTCAGGGAGGCAACGCGGGTACTCAGACTGCCACCATCGCCGTCCGCAGCCTCGCGCTCGGCGACCTCGAAGTCCGCGACGTGTTCCGGGCGTCCCGCAAGGAGATAGTCGTCGGCCTCGCGAACGGCCTCGCCGTAGGCGTCGTTGCCGGCCTGGCCGCCTTCGCCTGGCAGCAGAACATCGCCCTCTCGCTGGTCCTCACCATGGCCCTCGTGCTCACCATCACCATGGCCACCCTCAACGGCATCCTCATCCCGCTCGGCCTCAAAGCACTCAAAGTGGACCCGGCGCTGGCCACCAACATCTTCGTCACCATGTCCACCGATATCGTCGGGTTCTTCTTCTTCCTTGGCCTCGCGTCCCTGCTGATCAACCAGATAGCGTGACCGGCGCCTAACCCACGGAAGAGTCGCGTGTCACCAGAGATGGGGCGAGCGGTGGGATTTGAACCCACGATCTTCTGGGCCACAACCAGACGCGTTAACCACTACGCCACGCCCGCCACGCTCCGCTACCAATCGTACGTCCTCCCCCACCCACGGTGAAGCCACCCCCGGGCGGGTAAGGGGACGCCAGCCGCCCCTAGTACTTCGAGACGTTGATCTCCTCCATCCGCCCCGTCACCAGGTAAATCACCCGCTCGCAGATGTTCGTGCACCGGTCTGCGATGCGCTCGAGATTGTGCGCCGTCCAGAGCATGTACGTGTTCTTCTGAATTGTAGAAGGGTCCTCCACCATCGCCTGGAGAGTCTCCTCGTACACGCTGTCGTGCAGTCGGTCTACCTCATCGTCCGCGTCGCAGATCTGCCTCGCCGAATCCACGTCATGGTCGATGTACGCCTGCAGCGAGTCCCGCAACATGCTCACTGCCCGGTCCGTCATCGACGGGATGTAGCCGAGCCTCCGCGGGATCGGCCCTTCTCCCAGCAGGAGGTTGATCTTCGCAATCCCCTCCGCGTGGTCCGCTATCCGCTCCAGGTCAGTGATGATGTACAGCACCGTGATAAGCGCCCGCAGGTCCGCCGCCATCGGCTGCTGCGTCGCGATTACGAAGATGCACTTCTCCTCGATCTCGAACCGCTTCTTATTGATCGCCAGGTCCTCAGCGATCAGCTTGTGGGACCATTGCGCGTCCCCGTCCCGCAACGCCTCCATCGAATCGAGGATCGCCTTCTCCGCCATCGACCCCAGCGCCAGGACCTCGTCCTGGAGCTCCTGCAGCTCCTGGTTAAACAGCTCCCGGGGCACCTTCGTTGCCTTTCCCTCGCGCGTCTCCATGGTGTCTCCCCTGAAACGCACACCCCCGGTCTGGAGGTGGCACGTACTCTACAGCGTCCCCCGGACCTTGGCTCCCTTAGCCGAACCGCCCACTGATGTAGTCCTCGGTCCGCTTGTCCCGCGGATTCGTGAACAGCTCGTCCGTCTTCCCGTACTCGATCAGCTGACCCGGCACCCTTTCGTCCGTCAGCATGAACGCCGTGTAGTCCGAAACCCGCGCCGCCTGCTGCATGTTGTGCGTCACGATGATGATCGTGTAGTTCTCCACCAGCTCCCGCATCAGGTCCTCGATCTTCAGCGTCGCTATCGGGTCCAACGCCGAACAAGGCTCGTCCATCAGGATGATGTCAGGCTCGTTCGCCAGCGCCCGCGCGATGCACAGCCGCTGCTGCTGTCCGCCCGAAAGCTCGAGGCCTGACTTCTTCTTGTAGTCGTCCTTCACCTCGTCCCACAGCGCCGCCCTCCGCAGGCAGCGCTCTACCAGTTCATCCATGTTTCCCCTGAACCCGTTCACCTTCGCCCCAAACGCGATGTTTTCGTAGATGGTCTTCGGGAACGGGTTCGGCTTCTGGAACACCATCCCAACCCGCCGCCTTACCTCCACCGGGTCCACATCCTTCCCATAGATGTTCACCCCGTGATAGTACACGCCCCCTTCGGTCGTCACTCCCGCGATCAGGTCATTCATCCGGTTGATCGCGCGCAGCAGCGTGCTCTTCCCACACCCCGAAGGCCCGATCAGCGCCGATACCTTCTTCACCGGGAAGTCCAGGCTCACCTCCGTCAAGGCCCGCTTCTGGCCGTACCAGAGGCTCAGCTCCTTCACGCCTACGGCCGTTGGCTCTTCGGGCTTGATGACGTTCCCGGGGTCGGCCCTGGCCGGCACGTGACTCGCCGTCAGTTCACTCACAGGAGCCTTCCTACTCAGCGCTTCTCGAACATCGACCATACTAGTCTCCTTAGTCCCGGCGGAACCGGTTGCGAATGAGGATGGCCACGAGGTTCAGGCTGAGTACGAAGGCCATCATAACGATGATCCCCGCAGCCGCCTCCGGCTTGAAGTTCCCTCCTGGCCTCAGCGTCCAGTCGTAAATCTGGATGGGCAGGATGGTGAAGTCGTTGTTCCAGCTCGTCGGGTCGAACAGGATGAGCGCGAACGCCCCGATCATGATCAGCGCCGCCGTCTCTCCCGCCGCCCGCGACACCGACAGGATGATCCCGGTCATGATCCCCGGCACGGCGCCCGGCAGCACGTGGTACCAAACTGTCTGCCACCTCGTGGCCCCCAGCGCCATCGAGCCATCGCGGATGCTCGGCGCGACCTGCCGGATCGCCTCCGCCGAAGCGATCACCGTCATCGGCAGGATCATCAGTGAGAGCGTTAGCGCTCCCGTCAGGATCGAAGGCCCAAGCCCGAACAACCGCGCGAACACCGCAAGGCCAAGCACGCCGTAAATGATGCTCGGCACCCCTGCCAGGTTCGCAAGGTTGAGCCGCACGATGCGCGTCAGCCGGTTCTTCGGCGCGAACTCCTCAACCCAGATCGCCGTCCCGATAGCCACCGGGATCGTGAACACCATCGTCAGCCCCATCACCCACAACGAGCCCAGGATCGGCGACCGGATCCCCGCCTGCGCCGAACGCCGCGAAGGGTAGCTCGTGAAGAAATCCGGGAAACCGCTCCACACCCGCGTGAAGCCGAGGTTCACCACGTCCCACGTCAGGAGCAGCAGCGTGCCGAGAGGTAGCAGCGTCGCAACCAACAGCACCCAGAACGAGAGCCGCGCCAGCAGCTGCCGCCGCGCCACGCGCCCCGTCGCCTGCAGAGAAATCGGCGCGCCTTCCGCTCGCATCGCCATCAGTCGTACTTCTCCTGGAACCGGCTCACGATGGATTGCGCCGCCACGTTCAGGCTGAACGTCAGGATGAACAGCGTGCTACCCACTGCGAAAAGCGACGTGTAGTCCGGTGTGCCTCTCGCCGCGTCTCCCAGCCCCGATTGCAGCATGAACCCGGTCATCGTCTGCGCCGATTCCAGTGGGTTCAGCGTGATTCGAGGAGTCGACCCGGCCGCCACCGCCACGATCATCGTCTCGCCAACCACCCGCGCTATAGCAAGCAGCACCGCCGCCATAATCCCCGGCAGCGCCGCCGGGAATACCACCCGGAACGCTACCTCCAGCCGCGTCGCCCCCAGCCCGTAGGCTGCCTCCCTCAACTCCCGCGGCACGTTCGACATCGCATCCTCCGAGACCGATGCGATAGTCGGAAGGATCATCACAGCCATCACCAGGCTCGGCGCCAGGATGTTGAAGATCCCAATCCTGTCGCCAAACACCGGGCGGAGCACGTCCTGCGTGATGAACGTCAGCGCGAAGAATGCGTACACCACCGTCGGCACGCCCGCCAGGATCTCCAGGGTCGGCTTCAGAATTCGCCGGGGCCTCGGCCGGCAGTACTCGCTCAGGAAGATCGCCGCCCCAAGCCCGAGCGGGAGCGCCAGCAACATCGAATAGAACACGATCGCTAACGTCCCGCTCACCAGTGGCCATATCCCGTACGACCGCGGCGCCTGGAACGCGTTCCACTCCGTAGAAAAAAGGAACTCCGCGATAGAGACGTCCCTGAAGAAGTCCAGCGTCCCCTCGCCCAGCGTGTAGACGATGAACCCGGTCGTGACCAGCGATACCGTCGTCATCGCCAGCAGGAGCACCATGATCAGGGACTCCCCCGGCCGTCCCAACCGCTTCTTCCGCAGCGCCTCTGCCAGCTCACTCTCACTCCGGGGCGCGAAAGCCATCAGCTTGCTTCACCTTCTGGTCCGCCGCGACCCAACGGCGCCGCGTTTGGGTTGGTGGGGCCGGCCGCTCGCCGACCCCTGGGCTCACCCTCGAACTCCGTTACTGGAGGTAGGGCTGGATCTTCGCGTACTGCTGGGACCAGAGGCTCTCCGGCATGGTGACATAGCCAACTTCCGGCAAAATCTCGTCCAGCTGGCGCAGATAGAACTCGATGAAGTACAGGATCTCGTCACTCTCCTCGAGCAACGATTCCCGCGTGTAGATGAAGATTGGGCGCGAAAGCGGCGTGTAATCCCCGGCCAGCGCGTTCTCGAACGTCGGCTCCACGCACCCGTTCCCGTCGTCCACTGAGACCGCCCCGAGGTCCTGCGCGGCTTCCAGGTAGTACGCGAAACCGAAGTAGCCAACCGCATAACGATTCCCCTCGACTCCGAGCACCAGGATGTTGTCGTCCTCCGAAGCCTCGGCTCGCCCGCCGATCCGCTTGTGGTCGGCGTCCCCGCCCACGATGGCTTCCGAGAAGTAGTCGTAGGTCCCGGAGTCCGTGCCCGGGAAGAACCATCGGATATCCTCGTTTGGCCAGCTCGGGTCGATGTCTGACCACCTATCAGCCCCGCCCTCCCTGAACAGCTGGTGCAGTTGGTCGCTCGTCATGCAGCTCGCCCAGTCGTTGTTCGGGTTGATAACCACCGTCAACGCGTCGATAGCAACCTGGATCTCCACGATGTCATCGATGTTGTTGTCTGCGCATGCCTCGCGCTCGCTCTCCCGGATGGGCCGCGAAGCGTCCGCGATTTCGATCTCGCCCCGGCAGAATTTCTCGAACCCACCGCCGGTCCCTGAGAACGTCACATTCACGTTCAGATTCCGCGCCACGGCCTTGAAGTCCTCCGCCATGGCCGCGCTGATCGGGAACACCGTCGAAGAGCCGTCGATCCGAATAGACCCGCTCAGCGACCCGTAGTCGATGCCTCCAGGCGTTGGAACGGCTGTGTTGCCGCTCCCGGGTGTGTTCGTTGCCCCGCCGTTGTCGTCATCGTCGCCGCCGCAGGCGACCGCAAGCAACGAACCCACCGCGAGGGCCGCTACGAGCAGAAATGCCCATCTCCCTCGCCGTCCTGTTAAGATTCCCATGTGTTCTCCCTACCTGATGAATTTTGGCAAAGCCTGTCCAAAGGGAAGCCATTCGGAAGGTAGGGAGAGCCGTTTAACGATGGATTAACGCGCCCCTCCACCCCTCCGCCACCGCTCGCATCCGCAACATCCACGACCGTTTTACAACCCGTTTGCAGACCCCTCATCCCGCCATTACCCACGCATCCCAGACTCCAGAATCGAAAGCAGGCGGATGACGGCCCCACCTGCTGAAGCACCCCTCAGTCGAGGGCTCCAGGCTCGCCTTCCTCCGCTGGAAACAGCTGGCATGCCCGGAGCCCTCGACGCATATACTGACTCCGGGGGAACATCGTACCTGCATGGCCCAGCGCATCCTGGTCGTCGATGACGAGACCAACATCCGCGAACTCGCCGCCCTCTACCTCGAAAAGGAAGGCTTCGTCGTCGAGCCCGCTCCCGATGGCGCTGAAGCCCTCGCCCGTTTCGACAAGAACCCCCCCGCTCTCGTCATCCTCGATGTCATGATGCCCGGCATGGACGGCTTCCAGGTCTGCCGCGAACTCCGCAAACGCTCTGATGTCCCCGTCCTCATGCTTACCGCCCGCAACGAAGACATCGACAAGATCGTCGGGCTCGAAATCGGCGCCGACGACTACATGACCAAGCCCTTCAACCCCCGCGAGATGGTCGCCCGCGTCAAAGCCATCTTGCGCCGCTTCGAAGGTGGCCGCCGCCCCCAGAACGCGATCGCCGTTGGGAACCTCACCGTCGATAAGGCCCGGCGAGAGGTCCATGCAGGCGAAGTTGAACTCAATCTCCGCACCAAGGAGTTTGACCTCCTCGTCGCCTTCGTCGAAAACAGCGGTATCGCCCTCACCCGTGATCAACTCCTCGAATCAGTCTGGGGATACGACTACGCAGGCGAAACTCGCACCGTCGATGTGCACGTCCAGCATTTGCGGTCGAAACTTACAGGTGCAGGCGTGCAAATCGAGACCCTGCGCGGAGTGGGCTACAAACTCATCGAATCGCCCGCCTGAACTGAACGCCTCCTCCGCCACCGAGGCCCGTCGTGGCTAGCCTCCAGGTCCGGCTCTTCCTCACGTACCTCGTGATCATCGGCGTCACGCTGGGTCTGGCCGCCCTCTCCCTCTACCTCCTCCTCGGTGGCTATAGAGATGACATCACCTACTCCAACCTTGAGGATCTCGGCCGTATCATCCACGGCCAGGCTGAAGGCGAAGTTCGCGACCGACCCCCCGAAGAACTCCCCTCCGCCTCCGACTTGCTCTTCGCCCTGCGCGCCACCGTCGGCGGCGATACCACCATTGCCGTCGCCAACGCCCAGGGTGAAATCGTCGCCTGGCGAGGCCCCACCAACCTCGATGGCGCAATCCTCACTGGCGGCCGCTGCTCTATCGAGTCCGTCGAAGGGAGCCGCCTGCTCTGCAATCCCCGCCCGCTGGAGGGTCCCCTCGCCGAACTCTTCGCCCCCCTCGGCGGCACCCGCTTCATCGTCGCCGAGCCTGCCGCCAGCCTGGGCGAGGTCTTCGGCGACCTCATGCCCCGTTTGCACTTCGCCGGCCTCATCGGCGTCGCTGCCGCCCTCATCCTCGGGTTCCTTCTCTCCCAGAGCGTCGCCGCCCCCCTCCGCAACATCGCTCGCGCCGCCCGGGGCGTCGCCCGCGGCAACTATCGCCAGCGCGTCCCTGCCACCGGCCCTCGCGAAGTCCGTGAACTCGCGGCCACCTTCAATCGCATGACCGAAGAGGTCCAGCGCTCCCAGCAAACCCTCCGGGACTTCCTGGCCAACATCTCCCACGAACTCAAGACTCCGCTCACGTCCATCCGCGGCTTCAGCGAAGCCCTCACCGATGGCACCATCGATGACCCCGCCGGCATCGAACGCTCTGCCCGCGTCATCAGCGACGAATCCAACCGCCTCCTCCGCCTCGTCCAGGAACTCCTCGACCTTTCACGCATCGAAAGCGGCCAGGTCTCGATGCGCAAGGAGGACCTCGAACTCCGCGAACTCTTCGACCATGTCGGCGAGGTCTTTGCCCTGCGCTCTGAGGAAGCCAGTGTCGAGCTCAACCTCGAAGGTGGACAGGGCGTCCACATCCGCGGCGATTTCGATCGCCTCGAACAGGTTCTGAACAACCTCCTCGACAATGCCTTCCGCCATACGGCGCCCGGCGGCCTCATTCGCGTCGCCGCTCGCGAACCCCGTCCCGGCGTCGCCCAGGTCACCGTCAGCGATACCGGCAGCGGCATCCCTCCCGACGAAGTCTCCCAACTCTTCCAGCGCTTCTACCGGGCCTCCACCAGCGGAAACGGCACCCGCGGCCATGGCCTCGGCCTCGCCATCACCCGGGAGATCGTGCGCGCCCACGGAGGCGAAATCTGGGCTACCAGCGAACTCCAGAAGGGCACGACCTTCGTCTTCACCCTCCCCACCTCGGCCCAAGCAAAACGTCGAGTCGCTGCTCGATAGTCGAGAACCCGTAAAACCCGCCCCAGCCGTTTCCCCTCCGCGACCATCCCGCCAGCACCACTGCCATCTTGTACAGCCCTAGCGCCTCGAAATACCCCAGGTCTCCTAGCTCCACACCCGTCACTCGCTGGTACACCTCCGAAAGCAGTGTCTCCCCTCGCTCGCCCGGCCATGCCCCGAAGACCGTCAGCAGCGCCGCGTAGAACCCCAGGTCCGAACGCCGGTCCCCAAGCGCTGCCAGCTCCCAGTCCAGCACCGCGACTACCTCATCGCCCCTCAGCAGGTAGTTCCCAGCGTTCGGGTCACCGTGGAGAAGCACCATCTCCGTGTCGCCCGGCGCGTTCGCCACCAACCAGCCCCCGAGCTTCACCAGCAGTGGGTGGTTCTCGAGTCCCGCAGCCGCTGCCCGCCTCCGCCACTCCCCGAGTTCAGACTCGATCGCGCCTCCCCGTGCGTCCCCCAGGAACTCGAGGCCAGCCGTCCTCCAGTCCACCCCGTGCACCAGCCCAAGTGCCCGCGCGCACGCCTCCAGCCTCGGGGATTGCCCCCCGTACCAGAACAGCGGCATCGTCTCGCCTGCAACCCTCTCCATCATGAAGAACGGTGCTCCCAGCACCTCGCCCGACGGTTCGTGCCAGAAGACCGCAGGCACCGGTACCGCCGTCCTGGCCAGGGCCCGCATGACCCGGAACTGCCGCCCTATGTCGTACGGCGCCAGGATCCCCTCTGTCCGCTGCGGCCGGATCACAACAGGCAGCTCGAACCGCTCCCCGTCGCACTCCACCGCGAGGTCCAGCGCCAGCGGCTCGGTGCTCGCTCCCGCCGGCATGCCGCGCACCCGCGCCACCTCCACCCGCTCCGCCGAGGGCGCCTCGCGTTGAACGTACGCCGCCACCATCTCCTGCCAGCTCAACCCAGCTCCCCCAACGCCCGCTCCAGCATCTCCATGACCTCCCCCTCCCCGTACCACGGCTGGCTCCCGTTGAACGCCACCCACCCCCGGTGAATGACGGCCAGCTGCCAGAGCCAGAACGCCCGGAAGAACCCGAGGTCCGGCGGCATCGCCTCGCGAAGGGCTGCGTACGACATCGCGAACGGTGTGTCCTCCGCGGCCACCCATGGCACCCCTTTCAGGTGCGAGAGCGCCATCAGCTGCCCCACATCCGAACGCGCATCCCCGATTCGCGCCTGTTCCCAGTCCACCACCGCCACGACCTCGCCCCTGCGAAACAGGTAGTTGAACACGTTGATGTCCCCCTGGCACAAAGAAAGTTCGCCACCAGCCGGCACTCTCGCTCTGAGCTCGCCGGCCATATCCGCCAACCTTCCCCCCGCAATCCCGAACCCCGGCATCCGCGCCTCCACCGCCCGGATTTCCCCGAGGGTCGCCGTTTGAGCGTCTCGCGGCACCGGCAACACCTCCTCCAGGAGACCCCGCCACTCCGTGCCGTGTATGCGCGTCACCATCTCCACGAAGGCGCCGAAGTCCCCCTCCGGCCCCGCGACCCCCATGTGTGGAGCCTCCACCCACTCCATCACGATGAACCGCGCCCCAAGCACTGAAGGGTCGGGCTCGTCGCCCACCATCGCCGGCACCGGCACGTTCGTCTCCGCCAACGCAGCCAGCACCCTCCCCTCCCGGATGACGTCATAGGGCTCGAAGATCCCCCGCTCGCGCTCCAGCCGTACCGCTACCGCCGCCATTGGAGCCCCCTCCAGGGCCACCCGGCACGTGACGTTCGAAGCCCCACCGTCCGCCAACACAGCCCCCACCACGCGCGCTGACCCCCACCCGCTCAGCGCCCGCAGCCACGCCTCAACCTTTCGCAAGTCCGGAATACCCGCCATCGTCGTACTCATGACAGCATGATAGGCAAATCCCGCCCTGATCAGCTCAACCCAGGGTTACGTATCCTCAACCAGACAATGAACGAATATCGCCTCGCCGATGACCTCGACCTCATGGCCGGGATTGCCGGTGGGCGCCAGGCCGCCCTCGATGTCCTTTACGACCGCTACCACCGCCAATGCTTCGCGTTTTCGCTCCGAATCCTCGGCTCCGAACCCGATGCAGAGGAAGCCGTCCAGGAGACCTTCGTGCGCGTCTGGCGAAGCGCCGCGCGCTATGACCCCCACAGGGCCGGAGTCTCAAGCTGGGTGCTTTCCATCACTCGCAATCTCTGCATCGATGAGCTGCGCCGCCGCCGCAGGCGCGCGCCCCTCGCCCCCGCGCTCGACCTCCAGGACGATGACCACCCCTCCCCGGACCGCACGGACGAATCCGCCGAGCGGGGAATCCTTGGCCAGCAGGTCCGCGATGCCCTCCACGCCCTCCCCGGTGACCAGCGCAGCGCCATCGAACTTGTCTACTTCCACGGCCTCTCCAGCCACGAGGTTGGCCGCCTTGTCGGTGTCCCGGCCCCCACCATCCGCAGCCGGTTGCGCCTCGGGCTCCTCAAACTTGGCGGTATCCTCCAGGCCCAGGGAGTTCTGACCAATGACTGACCACGGCCACCCCGTTGACCTCCTCCCAGAGCTTGCCCTCGGTGTCCTGCCCCCGGCCGAAGCCGCGCCAGTCCAGGACCACGTTCGCACCTGCGAAGCTTGCGCCGCCGAATACCGCGACCTCGACCGCGTGGCGTCTCTGCTCCCCCTCGCCACCGTCGACTCTGCCCCCTCACCCGCCGTCAAGGACCGGCTCATGCAGCGCATCGCCGCCGGCGACACACCTGCGGGCCCGTTCCGCGGGAACCTCTCCCGCTGGGGGTGGCTCG
>CAYPAZ010000016.1:0-16712 GCA_964408835.1 uncultured Anaerolineaceae bacterium | reverse complement strand
ACGCGGAGTTCTACGCCCGCGACCAGGGGATCAGTATCGATGAAGCCGTCCAGCGGCTCCTCTGGCAGGAGGAAGCCCACGAGACGCAGCTCGCCCTGCTCGAGGTGGCGCCCGAGCGATTCGCGGCCATGTGGTTCGAGCACGAGCCGGAGTGGAAGCTGGTGATCTGGTACACCGGCGACGCTGCGGGGCTCGAAGACGCGTTCCAGCTGGTGCAGGAAGCCTCTTTCCCCGCGGAAGTCCGCACGGGGGCAGCGCACACGATGGAGGAGTTGCAGGCGGCGCGGGCTGCAGCGGTCGAGAAGCTCGGAGTGGAGAACGTGGGCGCGAGTTACGTGGTCCACCAGGAGGGCAGAATCGTCATCGAACTGCCCACGGCATCCCCCCTCGCTGCCGACAGCGAGCAGATCGAGCGCGAACTCCGGGACGACTTCGGCGCGCCGTTCGAGTTGCTGCCGGCTTGATGTGACTCACCTGTCCCTCTTGTCACAGACCAGGAGCATGGCAGCCATTCGGAACACACGGTTGATGCGGGCCCTGGCCCTCGCGCTGCTTCTGCCAACCATCGTCGCATGCAGCTCCGGGCCCCCGGAGGTGCCCCGCCTGGCCGAGGTTACGTTCGCAGGGCCCGGGACACTCGCCGGTGTGGTCTCCGAGGAACGCGGCTGTCTCTACCTGCTCGGCGACGATGGCGCCCGCTACCTCCTCGTCTTCCCGCCCGAACGCCCCTACGTCGAAGGCAACACCCCAATCAACCTGCCCATCCCCGAGAACGGCACCCGGATGGAGGGCCTCTACGGTGGCCCCAGCCATCTCCCTCGCGACGACTCCTCCTGGCATACGCCTCCCGCGCGGCACTGCGACGCGTCCGCGCTCGCGGTTGTGATCTATCCCGGGTAGCGAAGCTCGGCGCCCGACGGCGCTCCTCGCGAGGCCGGCAGACTGACGCGCCCGCTACGAGCGTTCACCCATGGTCAGGTGCTCGAACGCCAGCCGCCGCAGCGCGAGGATGACCGGCTCGAACAGCACCGTGCCCAGCACCGCCGTCCGCAGCGCACCCTCGGGGGTGCGAGCATGCTCGGGGCTTGCCACCTCCAGCTCGTCGTACGCCACCCGCAACATCGCGTCCGCGTAGCAGCCCAGGTCCTCCGCGCTCAACCCCGTCTCAAACGTCTCGCGCGCCGCGAGCATGGCGCGTGCGAGCGTGTCGATCGCTGCCGCATCGCGCCGGAAGCGCCAGCCCCTCCCACGGAGCACAGCCACGACCTCATCCCGGGCAGCCGCTAACTTCTGCTCGGTGACCCCCATCACCGGCGCTGCGATGCCCAGGGCGTCTATCGCGCGCCCGGCCGCCGCGCGCTGAGCCCCAGGACTCGCCGAGCAAGCCTCGAGCACCTCGGCAATCGGCCCCAGCCCCAGCCCCGCCACTTCCCGCAACGCCCGGATGAGCCGCAACCGCGCCAGGTGCGCCTCGCCGTAATCGGCCTGGTTTACCCCACGCCGCTCCCCCGGCTCCAGCAGCCCCTCGCGCAGATAGAACTTGATGGTCGGGATCGTGACTCCCGAGGCAGCGCTGAGTTCGGAGATCCTCATGGTTGACAACGATAGCGCTGCTATCCGATAGTGTCACTCCCCAATCCGCGAGGGAGGTCGACATGGCTACCATCAACAAGCGCGTCACCGCCAACCCGGAGGGCGAATTCGTCGTCTTCCTCATTGGCATGCGCATCAACAAGCTCTGGAAGGTCCACAAGTGGTTCCCGGTCGTCATGGCCATGCCAAAGATGCTCCGCGAACTCGCCCAGAGCCCCGAATCCGGCTTCCTCGGCGCCCACAACTTCGCTGCCTGGCGCCGCCCAATGGTGCTCCAGTACTGGCGCAGCTTCGAAGACCTCGAACGCTATGCCCGCTCCCGCGATGCCGAACACTGGCCGGCGTGGGTCGCGTTCAATAAGAAAGTCGGCTCCGGCGGCGATGTTGGCATCTGGCACGAGACCTACACCATCGGCCCCGGCCAGTGGGAATGCATCTACAACAACATGACGGAATTCGGGCTCGGCAAAGCGTTCGGCCTGGTCCCGGCCGCGGGCCGCAAGACTACCGCGGCCGCCCGCCTCGGCGTCCGCGAAGATGCCGACTATCCCGAGGGGGCCCCGCTGCCCACGCCCTAGCCGTGGATGTACTCCTCGGGCCGGACTTCTTTCACCACCCGCACCTCATCGCAGGGGATGCGCGCCCGCTTCGCGTGCAACCGCAGCGTTTCCTCGTCGGGCGCTTCGTAGTAACAGGTGATGACCCCTCGCGGCTCGTCCCAGTAGGACCGGATCCAGTGGATGCCCGGCATCTCGCTGGCGCAGACGATCGCTCGGAAGCTCGCGGCGTCCAGGTCCTCAGAAGAGAGCCCGGGGATATCGCGGCGGACCTGGTAGATAGGCATGTGGCAAGGCCTCCTGCCCTGGAACAGTGCCCATCAGTCTACATCGCCCGGTCCCACCGGTTCGAGCACCTCCAGCAGGTCTGACGCCCTGATGCGGAGAGCTCGCTGCCCCGCCAGCCGGCTTGCCCGCAACCGCCCCGACCGGATCCATCCCCGCACCGTTTGCACGTGCACCCCCAGGTACTCAGCGGCGTCCTCCGGCGAGTACAGCTGCTCAAGCGGCGCATCGTCCCCCTCGGCCGTCCGCCGCACCCACTCCTCTACCGCAGGGGTGGAGACTCCGAGTTCGGCGAACACCCGTGCCGGGATGCCCTGCCCGCAGCGCATGAACGCCAGCAGGTAGTGGAGTTCATCGATCCTCCGGCGCCCGCTCCGCCTCACCTCATCCATCAGCACCCCGGAGAACTCCACGTAGTCGTCCGAGTAGTCGGGGAGGTCCTTGATCCCCTTGACCGTGGTGCGCTCCACCAGGTCCTCCACCAGCCGCACATCGATCGTGATCGGCCCGAACGTGAAGAACCCGAAACGCGCGTACTTCAGCAGGAACACGAGGAACAGGATGTCGAGCGACGCGTCCGACCTCAGACGGCGCGCGACCTCGCCCATATCCGCCTGAAGTTCAAACGGCAGCGGGCCCCGAACGGAGTCGGCCTCCGTGGGGAACGTGTCGGTGTCGCTCACTCCCGGAGTATCCCCTAACCCGGCATGACTGCGCAACACTGCCCTAAATTGCCTTACGCGCTTGACACTCGGAGCCAAAGGTAGTTTAGAATCGTCCACCGCAGTCGCGTCGGTGTCTCCGATGTCCGCGCGGCTGCCCGGCAACTAACAGGGAGGGTTCAACCTTGACCGCACCAACCACCGATCGGCCCTCCAGCATCACAGACTCGATGCTGGAGGAGTTCGCGGCCCGCGCCCCCGGGTACGACCGGGAGAACAAGTTCTTTCAGGAGGACTGGGATGCCCTCAAGGCAGCCGGCTTCCTCACCATCAACGTCCCGGCCGACCTCGGTGGGGGCGGGCTCTCGCTTGGCGAAGCTTCTCGGGAACTTCAGCGGCTCGCCGAGCGCGCCCCGGCCACCGCGCTCGCCGTAAATATGCATCTCTACTGGACCGGCATCGCGGCTGACATGCGCCGCCTTGGTGATTCGTCCTGCGAGTGGATGCTGAAGGAAGCCGTCCAGGGCGAAGTCTTCGCAGCCGGCCACTCCGAGACCGGCAACGACCTGCCTGTCTTCCTCTCCACGTCCAAAGCAGAACGAGTCGATGGCGGCTACAAAATCACCGGGCACAAGATGTTCGGCAGCCTCACGCCCGTCTGGACCCGCCTCGGGATCCACGCCATGGATACCGATGACCCGGAGGGCCCCCAGATCATCCACGCCTTCGTCCCGCGCGACACGGCTGGTTACACCGTGAAGGAGACCTGGGATACGCTCGGCATGCGGGCCACCCGCAGCGACGACACCATCTTCGATGGCCTCTTCGTCCCGGATAAGTACGTCGCCCGGAAGGTACCCGCCGGCGCCGCCGACCTGTTCATCCTCTGCCTCTTCGCGTCGGCCCTCGGCGGAATCGCGTCGGTGTACCTCGGCATCGCTCACCGGGCCCTGAAACTGGCAGTGGAGACCGCCCACAAGCGGACTTCGCTCGCCCTCACGAGGTCCATGGCCTACCACCCTGAGATCCAGCACAACATCGCAGAGATGGTGATGCGCATCGAGGCCATGGACGCCCAGCTCGATCGCCTGCTCAGCGATTGGGACAACAACGTCGACCACGGCGGCAACTGGCCGCTCAAGATCGTCACGACGAAGCACAACGTCGTCGAAGGCGCCAAAGAGGTCGTGGACCGCGCCATGACCATCTCTGGCGGCTCGGGGATGTTCAAGACCAGCGAGCTCGAGCGTCTCTATCGCGACGTGCGCTGCGGCGGGTTCCATCCCGCCAACTCGCTGCTCGCACACGAAATCGCCGGGAAGATCGCCCTCGGCATCGACCTCGGCGAACAGCCTCGCTGGGGCTAGCCCCCACGAGGCATCAGGGGGCCGGCGGCAGGTGTCCCTCCCCGCCGGCCCCGAACTCTGCCACCATGGCACGATGACGCGGCGAACCTTCTCCCGCAGAGAGGTGCTTACCTGCGCCGGAGGCTTCGCCGCGACCGCCCTCCTGGCCAGTTGCGGCGCCGACGCACCCGAACTCGCTGCTGAGCCCGTAGCAGACTCACCAACGCCCCCGGACACGCCCACCCCGGCTCCACTCCGGGCCACCTCCACGCCCGCCCCCACGGCGACACCCACGCCACCGGTGGACCTCGAGACGGCCATCGGCCAGATGATCCTCATCGGCTTCGCGGGGACGGCGGCAGATGGCGCTCCCATCGCCCGGGAAGTGGAAGCCGGCCTCGTCGGCGGCGTGGTGCTCATGCCCCGCAACGTGACTTCGCCGGCCCAGGTGGGAGCGTTGAGCGCCACCCTCGGCCAGGCTGCTCCAGAGGGCCACCCGCTGCTCATCTCCACAGACCAGGAAGGCGGCTACGTCCAGCGGCTCGGCAGTGGAAGCGGCTTCGCGATTCTCCCCACAGCCGCCACCATCGGCCGAACGAACGATCCCGCCCGTGCATTGGATGCCGGGCGACGCGCGGGTGCCATGCTCGCCGCCGCCGGGCTCAACCTGAACCTCGCGCCCGTCGTCGATGTGAACGTCAACCCCAACAACCCCGTCATCGCCGCAGCCAGCCGCAGCTTCTCACCCGACCCCGAAGTCGTCGCCGCGATGGCGGCGGAGGTGGTCCGCGGACACCACGAACACCAGGTGCTCACCACCCTGAAGCACTTCCCCGGTCATGGGTCGTCCGCCCACGATTCCCACCTCGGGTTCGTCGATGTCACCGGCACCTGGTCCGAAGCGGAGCTCGTCCCCTACGAGCGGCTCATCGCCGCCGGGCTCGCCGATGTGATCATGGTCGCCCACGTCCACCACGGCGCCTTCGACCCCGACCTCCCCGCCAGCCTCTCGGAGGCCATAGTGAAAGGACTGCTCCGCGACCGGCTCGGTTACCAGGGCGTAGTGATGACCGACTCGCTACAGATGGGCGCCATCGACATGCACTGGACCTTCGAAGACCGCATCCGGCTGGCCGTCGAAGCCGGGATCGACGTCCTCGCCTTCACCAACGCCGGCCTCGAGCCCGACTTCGGAGCCCGCGTCCACGGCGTCATCCACGGTCTCGTGGGGGCCGGGACTGTCCCCGCCAGTCGCATCTACGAATCGTACGAGCGGGTCATGGCCCTGAAGGCGCGCCTGGAGCCAGTTGCGCCAGGTTAAGACCCCGAGCCCCCTCTGGCTCGGCCCCAACCGCCGCGAGTGCGACCATGAGAGGGTGACGCCTCGCAAGCTGCAGCCTGCCCTCACCCGCCGCCGTTTCCTCGGCGGAGCGGCCGGCCTTAGCGCCGCAGGGCTGCTCGCCGCATGTGGGTCTAACAACGGTGATCGCACGCCCACCCCGGCCCCCACAGCCTCCGCCACCCCACCGGCTACCCCGGCAACCTCGGAGCCCACGGCGGCCGCGACCCTCCCCGCGAACCTCGACACGATGATCGGCCAGATGATCATGCTCGGCTTCCGCGGGACCACTGTCGACGACTCCACCCCCATCGCTGCCGACCTCATCCACCGCCACATCGGCTCTGTCGTGCTCTTCGATTTCGACGTCGCCTCCGGCCAGCAGGGCCGAAATATCTCGTCGCCCGACCAGGTCGCGGGGCTCTGCTCCTCGCTGTCCGCTCTCTCGGCCACGCCCCTCCTCATCGCCGCCGACCAGGAGGGCGGGCTTGTCCAGCGCCTTGGCCCACGCAACGGCTTCGACGCCATCCCCTCGCCCGAAGAGGTCGGTGCGGGTGAAGACGTTGCCTACGCGGCCCTGGTCGGCGCCCAGACTGCCGGGATGCTGGCGGCGGCAGGGGTCAACTGGAACCTCGCCCCGGTGGTCGATGTCAACGTCAACCCAACGAACCCCATCATCGGCGACCTCGGCCGGAGCTACTCCGCCGACCCCACGCTGGTCGCCAGCCTCGCCACCGCCGTCGTGGATGCCCACCGCGCTCGCGGCATCCTCACCTGCCTGAAGCACTTTCCCGGCCACGGCAGTTCCACGGGTGATTCCCATCTCGGCTTCGTCGACGTGACGGACACCTGGATCGAAGACGAACTGATCCCCTACCAGGCGATGGTCGCCGCCGGTGCCGCCGATACGGTCATGGCTGCCCATGTGTTCAACGAGCGGCTCGACCCCACCTACCCCGCCTCCCTCTCCCACGCCACCATCACGACACTGCTCCGCGAAACCCTCGGGTTCGATGGCGTCGTCGTCAGCGACGACCTCGGCATGGGCGCCATCACCCAGGAGTACGGGTTCGAAGAAGCCATCGAGCTCGCCGTCCTCGCCGGGACCGATGTCCTCGCATTCGCCAACAACCTCACCTACGACGCAGACCTCGGCGCGAAAGTGCACGGCACGCTCAGGACCCTTGTGGAAGCAGGCACTATCCCCGTGGCCCGCATCGAGCAGTCCTACGCCCGCGTCATGGCTCTTAAGGGGCGGCTCGCCTGAGGCTCACGCCTCGGGCAGCTCGAAGAAGCTCGTGAGATCGAGCTCCAGCCCGGGCAGCGTCCGGGCCACCAGCGTGCTCCCCGATTCCACAGTCGGCGGCTCGCCACTCACGAACACCTCAACCGTCTCCGTGCCGGCGTCGATGACCCAGCACTCCGGCACCCCGTTCGCAGTGTAGTAGGCCGCCTTCTCGCGGAGCGCCCCTAACGGCTGACCCGCGGACCTCACTTCGATTGCGAGACTCGGCGGCTGCATCGCCTGCTCACCCCGGACGGGGCGCCGCGCCGCCCAATAAGCGATGTCGGGGAGCAGGAACCGGGTGTCTGGAGCTTCCCCGAACCTCACCCGGCCCTCCGGACCGCTGATTCCGCCGTGTCGGCTCATGTACTCGGCGAGCAAGACCGATAGTCGATGAACCAGGACCATGTGAGAAAAGTCGGGCGCCACTTTCGGTCTCGCCTCCCCGTCGACGTATTCGAGGTACGGCTTCTCCTCGGGGAGGGCGAGATACTGCTCCACGGTCAGGTGTTGCCGCGTAACCATGCGTTCAGTTTACCACCGCCGGGCGCACCTCAGGCCCCCGGTGGACCCGCCGCCAATCGCTCCCGCATCGCCTCCAGCGGCCATGCTCCCGTCCACTCCCACCCGTATGGCCAGGGACTCAGATCCTCCAGCCACCAGGTCGCGCCCGCCTCCGCATACGTGGTGACCTTCGCAAGCCCGCGATCGCCGCCAGCTGCCGTCACCCCCGAGACGACCACCTCAAACGGCCCCTCGGCCGCTCGCTGCGACCGGCACAACGCAACTATCTCGCGGACGTCGTCGGGCGTTAACGCCTTCCCCAGCTCGAACCCGCGGCGGATGGCGCAGACGCCGTCCCAGCGCGCCGCCCGCTCGAACGGCTTGCGCCCCGGCCAGCTCGCCGCCACCCACACCGGGATCCGGGGTTGCTGCACGGGCACCGGTGTAAATCCCGTGGTCTCGACGGCGTAGTGCTCACCTGCGTGGCTGACCGCGCCCCCGGCCCAGAGTCGGGACAGCACGTCGAGCCCTTCGTCGAGCATCGATGCCCGGCGTCGCATTTCGGGCTCGTCGCCCAGGGCATCGAACTCCTCGCGGTAGATCCCGAGCCCGGCCCCGAAGACCAGCCGGCCACCCGAGAGCCGGTCGAGCGTCGCGGTTTCCCGCGCCACTTTCGTCACGCGCCGCCGCGGCAGTGGCGTCACCAGCGCGCCGAAGCGCACCCTCTCCGTCGCCAGCGCGATCGCGGTCAGCGCCACCGTGGTGTCGACCACGTCGTCCGGCCACGCCATCGCCACGTGGTCCCAAATGAAGAACCCGTCCCACCCTGCGGCCTCTGCCCCGGAAGCAAGCCCGGCCAGCACCCTCGCATCCGCGAACGGCCCGAAGTGGGGTACGGTCAGTCCGTAACGCACACAGCGTCTCCCCCTGTTCGGGAGATGCTATGCGAACATGCGTTCTGTGCGCAACGGCTTCATCCCCGCCCTGCCATGCCCGCACCCACGACGTGTGTCGTGAAGTCCCGCACCACCCGCGGCCCAAGGTGCGCCCGGAGCCGCGTGAGCGCCTCCTCCGCCGCAGTGTTCCCTTCGCGGATGAGCACGTCCAGGTCGTTCAACGAGTCCCTGACCGCGCTGCTCAGCTCGAAGTACGCCGCAGTGACCTCATCCATCGCCGGGATCGGCGCAATGTCGTCCCGCGAGCCCAGGGTCTTCGCTCGCTCCCGGACGCGGTCCGCCTCCGGACCCGCGCTCTCGCCAAGGATGCCTGCGATGTCCCGCAGTGTCGCGGTCATCTCGTTGTGCTCCATGGCCATGATCTGCAGCTCCACCGGGATCCGCTGCCGGACCGATTCGAGGATGGCCTGCGCCATCACCACCACGACCTGTGCCTTCTGCGAGCCCAGTTCGGGCAACACGTCCTTCTGGAGGGCGATGACCACCCCCTCGAGCATGTCTCCTGCGCTTGGCTTCGTGAACATTAGCTCCCTCCCTCCATCGGATAGTGCAGCATCTGCCCGAAGGCCAGCTGCGATACGAGCACCGGCTGCATGATGTACAGGTGCATCAGTTCGTGATGCTCCCGCCGTACGCGGCGAGCCACCGCGGAGACCACCGGGATACCGATGTTCGCCGACGTGAACAGCCGGAAGAACTCAACTTCCTCGTCCGTCACGTCGAACCCGGTGATCCTGTTGTAGTGACCCAGGAACCCGCCGTCCGCCTTCACCGACCCGAACAGGTCCGTGTTGGTGAGCACGTCCATGTGCTTCAGCCAGCCAAGGTCCTCCCGCGGGTCCCCGATGTGCGCGTTCTCCCAGTCGATGACTGCCGTCACGCGCCCGCCTTCGTACAGGAAGTTCGAAGGGTTGTAGTCGCCATGGACCACCCGCAGCGGAGCCGGCTTCGGCCGGTTGCGCCGCATCGTCAGGAACGCATCCAGGAACACCGGCGCCGGGTCATACTCCATCTCCGGGTAGCGCCGCAGATAGTACGCAAGCGTCGTGTCCATGTAGGCCTCCCAGCTCGAGACCTCGATCCCCTCCTTCCGCGGGTCGTTCAGCGCGCCATCCGGGTTCAGCTTCGCCGGGTCGGTCATGTGCAGCTCCGCCAGGAGCTCGCAGATGTGCGTCGCCACACCCTCCGCCTGCGAGGCGTTCGGCCCTCCGTGGAACAGCGCCGATGGTTCGCCGCTTCCCCGGACGCGTTCGATGATCATCGCGGGCTCGCTGAACGCGTCTGGCGTCGACTCCGCCCAGTACGACTTCGCAACCGGTATGTTCGTGTGCTCCGCAACGTTTCCGAGCAGGTTGTGCTCCTGCACCCGGTCCGTGATCAGGATGTTCGCCAGCGGCGGCGGGTCCTTCCGCAGGATCATCGGGTAAACCGTGGGTTCGCCGTGGTGCGGCTTCACATGCGCGTCGAAGCGGTACGTCTCCTGCGAGTACCCCCCCGCGATGACCGCGAAGTCGCTCACATCGACTTCGGCGTCCGGCCACTTCGAGCGCAGATAGTGAGTCAACTGGTCTGTTAACACTCGTCCCCTCCTTGTAAGGCGCGGAGTCTACCAGTCTGTTCGCAATCTCTTCCAGAGCAGGGAAAGGCACCGGGCCGGCGCCGGCGCTGTGATACAGTGACGCTCCATGGACCCCCACCAACCGTGGGGCGGATGCCCCCCGGTCGCCCCTCCCGCCGCCCCACCCCCGGGTAGCCGCGCCTGATGGCCGCTCTCATTGTCCCCGTCGTGCTCGTCCTCATCGCCGTGAACGCGCTCTACGTCGCAGCGGAATTTTCCGCCGTCAGCGTCCGCCGCAGCCGCATCCGGCAGCTCGCGGCCGAAGGCAGCCTGCTCGCCCGCCAGCTCCTCCCAGTGCTGGAAGATCCCTACAAGCTTGACCGCTATATCGCCGCCTGCCAGGTGGGGATCACCATCTCCAGCCTTGTCCTCGGCGCCTACGGCCAGGCCACCCTACCGGGCCGCATCTCACCCGCGTTCGAGGGCCTGGGTGGCCTCGGCGAACCCGCCGCACATTCGGCTTCGGCCGTGGCCGTCCTGTTCTTCCTCACCGGCGTCCAGGTCCTCATCGGCGAACTCGTCCCCAAGTCCGTCGCGCTCCAGTACCCCGCCCGGGTTGCCCTGATCACAGCCATCCCCATGCGCTGGTCGCTCGTGGCGTTCAGCTGGTTCATCGCTGTCCTCAACGGCAGCGGCCTCGCCATCCTCAGGCTCCTCCGCGCCGGCGGCTCCGGCCACGGCCATATCCACTCCCCCGACGAAATCGAGCTCCTCATCGTCCAGAGCGCCGATGGCGGGCTCCTCCAGGCGTCCGAGCGCCGCCGTCTCGGCCGCGCACTCTCACTCAGCACCCGCGACGCTCGCAACGTCATGATCCCCCGCAACCACATCGAATTCATCGACTACGACGACCCCATCGCCGAGATCCTCGACCAGGTCGCGCGCTCCCCGTTCACGCGCCTCCCGGCATTCCGCGACTCGACGGATAACGTCATCGGCGTCGTGCACACGCGTGACCTCGTGCTCCGCGCCATGGAGGGCCCCCTGGGCTCCATCGATGACATCCTTCGACCCGTGGCCACAGTCCCCGACACCATGAGCGCCGACCGCGTCCTGGCCACCCTGCGCGAACACGGCGCCCAGCAGGCCATGGTCATCGACGAATTCGGCGGGGTCGCGGGCCTCGTCACCCTTGAAGACATCCTCTCCGACGTCTTCGGAGAGTTCGCCGACGAATTCAAGGGCGTCGAAGAGGAGCCGGCTGTGCTGCCGGATGGCCGCCTCCGTCTCCATGGCCGAATGCAGCTCGACGACGCCACCGCTATAACCGGCTTCGAGTGGGGCGGCCACGCCGACACGGTCGGCGGGCTGGTCACCGAGATCCTCGAGCGGCTTCCCGAGCCCGGCGAGCGCGTCGCCGTCGGACCCCTCGAAGTCGAAGTCGAAGCGGTGGCACACCACGCCGTCTCGTCCGTGCTCGTCCGCCTCCCGCAACCAGGGGACGAGGAGGAGCCCGAAGATGGCTGAGATTGCGATCCTCGTCGCCGTCATCGCCCTGCTAATCGTCTGCAACGGCGTGTTCGTGGCGGCCGAATTCGCTATCGCCGGCGTACCACGGGCTTCCATTGAACGGAGGGCAGCGGCGGGCCACCGCGCAGCCCGCGTCGTGCAACGCGTCCTCGCCAACCCGCGCTCGCAGGATCAGTACATCGCGACCGCCCAGATCGGCATTACCGCCGCCACCCTGGGCCTTGGTATGTACGGCGAGCATGCCCTCGCCAGCCTCATCTACGATGGCCTCCACCGCGATGGCGTCGCCGCGTGGCTTGCCTCCCACGCCGTCGCCTCCATCCTCGCCGTCGCAGTCATCACCTACTTCCACATCGTCATCGGCGAAATGGTCCCCAAAGCGCTCGCCCTCCAGCGCGCTGAACAGACTGCCCTCTGGATTACCCCACCCATGCTCTGGATCCGGCGGGCTGCCTATCCCCTCGTGTGGGGCCTCAACTCTCTCGGCATCTGGCTGCTCGGCCTCTTCGGAGTCCGGCGCGAAATCGGCAGCGAGCAGTTCTACAGCTCCGAAGAACTCGAACTCATCGTCCGCGAAAGCACCGCAGGCGGGCTCCTCCGCAGCGAAGCCAGTGCCGTTCTCACCGAACTGTTCGACTTCGGAGAACTCACCGCCGGCGACCTCATGACTCCTCGCGTCAACGTCCACGGCATCCCGATCGGTGCGACCGCCGAAGAGGTTGGCGCCATCGTCCGAGCCTCCCGCCACAGTCGCTACCCCGTGTTCGAACGCGACCTCGACCACATCATCGGCTATCTCCACATCAAGGATGTCTTCCGGCGGCTTCCTTCCCCGGAGCCAATCTCCGAAACGCACGTACGGAACGTCCCGTTCCTGCCAGAGACCTCGATGGTCGATTCCATCATGGAGGTGATGCGCCGCGAGCGAGCCCAGATCGCCGTCGTCCTCGATGAACACGGCGGTACTGCCGGCATCGTCACCATCGAGGACATGTTCGAAGAGGTCACCGGCCGCATCCCCGAGGCCCCGGGCGAACTCCCCGAACTCGAACCCGGCCCTGCGGGCGAGCTGCACTGCGCAGGCACCGTCCGCCTCGAAGAAGTCGGCGAGTTCTTCGAAAGGGAGCTGGAGCACGATGAAGTCGAGACTGTCAGCGGCCTCATCCTCGCCCTCCTCGACCGCCCGCCAGCCGTCGGCGATACCGTGACGTACGAGCGGTTCGCCTTCACCGTCGAGGAGACCGCGGGCCACGGCGTCGCCCGCGCCACTATCACCTACCTCGCAGACCCCTCCGAAGAGGACGAAACCGGCGACTGACCCGGCCACCCCCCGGCCGGCAATCGACAATCGACAACCGTCGGTCCACGCTCGAAAATCCTGCCATGTCCCACACCGATGACCACCTCGCCGAACTCGGCATCGCCCTCCCCGATGTCGCCGCGCCAATGGCCAACTACGTCCCCGCCGTCCGCGCCGGTGACCTCATCTTCCTCTCCGGCCAGGGCCCCCGCCGCCCCGACGGCACACTCGTGACCGGCAAGGTCGGCACGGAGCTGACCGTCGAGCAGGGCTACGAAGCGGCCAGGCTGGTGGGGCTCGGCCTGCTCGCAGCCCTCAGAGCGGAAGCCGGCGACCTCGACCGCGTCCGCATCGTGAAGGTACTCGGCATGGTGAACTGCACCCCGGAGTTTGGGCAGCAGCCCCAGGTCATCAACGGCTGCTCTGACCTCCTTGTCGAAGTCCTCGGCGAACGCGGGAAGCATGCGCGCTCGGCCGTCGGGATGCCCGCGCTCCCGGTCAACATCGCCGTCGAGATCGAGCTTGTCGCCCAGGTGTTGGGTTAAGCGAGACCGGCCCCGAGCTCCGATCGCGCTGCCGCTTCGTGGTTCCTCAGCTCTGAGCCGCGAGCGCGTCCTCATCTGTCCCGAAGATGAAGACCACAGCGTCACCGTCGGACCAGCGCTCCCCCTCCTCGATCACACCCTCCGGCGCCATCTCCCCGACCTCGTACACAAGCGCTACCGCCTGCTCGTAGCTATCCACCCGGTGGTCTGCCTCGAGCGCGGCCTCCGCGTGGACCAGGGGCATCGACTCCTCCGTGAGCAGCAGGAACGTTTCCCCGGAGCGATTCGCCCGCAAGAACACCTGGCCAAGGGCATCACCCCCCGGCCCACGGTAAAGCCCCTCCGCGAGGTCGGTGTCGTCCTCCGGCCGGAACGCCCGCCTGAGCGTCACGACATACCCCATCCGGCGGTGCTTCCGCTCCACCATCTCTTCGCCATCGACCGTCTTCGTTGCCATGAGCTCCTCCTGCCGGGCCTCGCCCCGAGGGACTGAGTTCAGGCTAACAGCCCCGCAATGCCCCGCCAGCGGCCGTTCGGGCCCCAGTTCGAGGGCCGGTCGGCCCATGCGCAGGCGGGGACGTGGCGAGGGGGTGGCACCTGCACCACCCCCTCGGACGCTGGCGATTCCCGCAGGCCCGCCGTCTAGAACTGCTCGAACATCGGGTCGTTGATCTGCGCCCCTGTCTCGAAGTCCGTCGCGATAAAGCTCCCGCCGGAGCCGTGGTAGCGGTACTCAGCGCCGCCCGGCGCCGCCAGGAACGCCAGGAAGCCTTCAACAAGAGCCATGGTGCAGGCCTCACCGGGCCGGTAGACGCCGATGCAGCCATCGGACCACGTCACGGCGCGGTACGACACCACCGAGACGTCGCCGGCCTCAATGCCCCGCCGCTCCGCGAGGTCAGCCCGCATGGCCTGCTGAACATCGTAGATGGCCTGGTCATAGTCCTGGGTCACCTCGCCGTCCTCGAAGTCGGTCGCGCGGATTCCGCTCGGGATAGCGTGGTAGCGATACTGCTCTCCTTCCGCCTGCAACAGGACGATCACCCCGGGTACGAGGTCGTCGGTGCACGCTTCTTCACCCCGCCGCAGGAACCCGATGCAGCTTGAGCTGAACCCGGCCGGGACAACGGCTTCCACCACGACCTCCTCGGCGTCGATGCCGAGGCGGTGAGCGAGTTCGTTGCGGACGTACGCCGTGAGCACGCGGCTCATGTCCGGCGAAATCTCGGAGGGGACATCGAGGCCGTCATCGATTCGCCAGCCATCCGGGACGAAGTCCGTTGCGATGAACCGGTCGCCGCCGATGTGGTAGCGGTAGCGCTCATCCCCATGGTCGAAGTAGACGATGAGCCCGCCGATGAACTGCTGGGTGCAGGCCGCATCCGGTTCGTAGACGCCGAGACATCCATCCCAGCCCGCCGCCCTCATGTCCGCCAGCCGGATCGCCAGGACATCGACGCCAAGGCGATCGGCGAGGTCTTTCTGGGCGCTCCAGACCGCGCTCGAAGCGTCGACCTGCTGTGGTCCCGGTGTCCCTGTCACGGGCTCATCTCCGTCGTTGTCTCGTGTCCGAATGTCGCTGCACGCAGCGAGCACCGCCATCATGACGATGACTCCCAGCATGAGCGTGAGGTACCACGGCTTCCGCATAGCTCTTTCTCCAGTCTGTGCCTCACCTACCCAGACGCCGGCAACTCGCGCGGGGTTCCGCACCGGTCTTTACCCGGCAGCCCGGTCATCGCGCGCGATCAGTAAGGAATTCGCGGCGGCGCTGTCTCAACGGTAACAACACAGGAGGAACTGCCGTGATCCTGACCCCGATTCTCATCATCGCCCGGCTCGTCGTCTTCGTCGGCTCCCTGGTCTGACCTGGCTGGCTAGTTCGCGGGCACGTACAGCCGCCGCGCGCGCACAGCGTTGCGGCGGCTGTGCTCGTGCAGAAGCTGCCGGAATGCGGTCATCGCCGCGCGCCCCCACGCCGCGTAGTCCATCGGTACCTCGCGGCCGCCGAGGTTGATGGCATCGATGGCCGCGTTCGCCAACTCCAGCGCCGCGTACGCCGCCGCTCCGGTCGCCACCAGGTCCTCCAGCGCCGGCGCGAGCGTCGAGCCTTCCTCGTCGAGCAGATGCCGGGCTGTATAGTAGAGCTTCACGTCCTCTCCCTTCGGAGGTGTGGCGGCGTGGAGTGTCAGGCTCTCTCCCCACCTCGAAAAGCGCACGTAAGAAGCCGGGAAAAGCCCCGCCGGGTGCTCCACAGCCTCCACCTGGACAAGCCCCTCGAGCTCGCCGAGGGAGAGGTCGCGGCTCCCCGGAGTGGTCGCCACCGTCGCCGTCTCCTCCCGGGGAGCGGCGAAGCTCACCTCGCCGAGTGCGCGTTCGATATGGCGGTCGAGCTGGTCATCGGCCCACCGCTGGGCTTCGACGTCGTGGAGGTCGAGCCGCAGCCGGGCACGGATATCGCTGAGCGTTGTCATGCCATGAGGCTGCGGCGCACGGCCGCCGAACTCCAACCGGCGGGTGGCATCGCCGCCAGCCCCGGACGGCTATACCCTTGCCCCCATGACCCACCCCTGGCACGACATCGCCGTCGACCCCACAGAGATCGCCACCCGCCTCCCGGTGGTCATCGAAATCCCCGCCGGGAGCAAGAACAAGTACGAGCTCGATAAGCCTTCCGGCCTGCTCTACCTCGACCGTGTCCTCTCCTCCTCGGTGCGCTATCCCGCGAACTACGGCTTCGTCCCGCGATCCTACTGTGACGACGGCGATCCCCTCGATGTCCTCGTCCTTGGCCAGGAGCCGGTCCAGTCGCTCACCATCGTCCGCGTCCGCCCCATCGGCGTCATGCGCATGCATGACCAGGGCCGTGTCGACGACAAGATCCTCGCCGTCTCCGCCGATGACCCGGCCTTCGCCCACCTCCACGAACTCGAAGACGCCGTGCCCCACCTCGTCCGGGAGATCCGGCAGTTCTTCATCGACTACAAGGTGCTCGAAGAGAAGGAGGTCGAGGTCACGCCCTTCATGGGCCGGGCCGAGGCCCTCCAGGTAATCCAGCAGGCCCTCGCCGACTACGCCGCCGCGCGCGAGACCCTCATCACGCCGCCTCCCGAGCCGGGAGCCTCCTGACGGCTCGGCTACTCGCCGAAGACGATGCTCGCCGCGGTCATCAGGGCGGCCTCGAGCTGCTCGAACGCCCGCCGTGCCGCTTCACGCTTGTTGCCCACGCCATCCTGTTCCATCGCGCCCTTC
>CAYPAZ010000015.1:0-17034 GCA_964408835.1 uncultured Anaerolineaceae bacterium | reverse complement strand
GCCAGACCGGTCCGTACGCTGGCTACACCACTGCCAACATCGTGTCCTTCGCCATGGGCGGCATCATGTCCCTCACCGGCGCCGCCGACCGGCCCCCGCTCGTGACCGGTGGCAGCCAGGCGCTCTATTTGGGCGGCCTCAACGGCTTCGCCGCGGCGGTCACCGCCTATTTCGGGGCACTCGTCCACGGCGAAGGCGACTGGGTCGATATCTCCCTCCAGGAGTGCGCCGCCGGCATGCTCGAGCTCTACGGCCCCGGCGCCGCCTACATGAAGACCGGCCCTCGGCTGCGCTCCGGAAACCACGTCTCCGCCGTCTGGGGCATCTACCCCACGGCTGATGGCTATGGCGGCGTCTGCACCCTCGCCCGTCAGATCCCCGCCCTCTTTCGCGTCGTCGGCGACCCGGAACTCCAGCACGAGCGCTTCACCGAGCCCCTCCAACGCCTCGAAAACGACGACGAGCTCCAGGCTCGCCTCTTCGCCTGGTTTGCGACGAAGACGAAGCCCGAACTCCTCGAACTCGGCCGCCAGCACAGGGTGCCGTTTGGGGCAGTCCTGACCCCCGGCGACTTGCTCGAAAGCGACTCGCTCCGTGAGCGCGCGTTCTTCGATAGCGTCCCAACCGAGTCCGGCGAAGCCCGCATCCCCGGGCGCCCCTTCCTCGGCCTTCCGTGGCAGTCCGCCGAGCTCAGGCAGCCGGGCGCGGACACAGCCGCAGTCCTCGCGGACTGGCTCGGAGGCGCCCCTTGAAGCGCCTCCCGCTCGAAGGAGTCCGTGTCGCCGACCTCACCATGATGTGGGCCGGACCCTACGCTACCCGCCTTCTCGCCGAGATGGGTGCTGAAGTTATCAAGATCGAGTCTCCCTCAGCCTGGGACAACCTCCGCACGCTCATCCCGCAGCCCGACAAGACAGAGCCCTGGAACTCGTCCTTCTACTTCAACGACTACAACCGCGACAAGAAATCTCTCACCCTCGACCTGGCCCAGGAGCCCGGGCGCCAGGTCTTCCTTCGACTCGTGCCGCACTGCGATGTCGTCATCGAGAACTATCGCGCCGATGTGCTGGACAACCTCGGGCTCGGCTACGACACGCTGCGCGCCGCCCGGCCCGACGTCATCCTCGTCAGCATGGCCGGCTTCGGCAAGACCGGGGTGGAACGCGATAGCGTCGGCTTCGGCCCCATCATCGAACAGATGGCCGGTCTCGCCTCCCTCACCGGCTATGGTGACGACGGTATCCCCTACAAAACCGGCATCTCCTACGGTGACCCCGTCGCCGGAGTGGCCGCCGCCGGCGCTGTCGCTCTCGCGCTCATCCAGCGCCGCCGCACCGGCCAGGGTTCCTTTATCGACCTCGCCCAGCGCGAAACCATGGCGACCCTCATCGGGGAACACTTCGTCGCAGCTTCCCTCCGCCGCGCCAGTCCTGTGCACCACGGCAACCGCAGCGACCGCTTCGCTCCTCAGGGTGTCTATCCCTGCGCCGGCGAAGAGCAGTGGCTCGCGATCTCCGTCCGCGATAACGCGGAGTGGCAGGCGCTCGCCGCTCTCATCGCCGCCGACGAGCTCTCCTCGCTCGGCCTCCGTCAGCGCATCGCCGCCCATGACCTCATCGACGAACGCATCACCGCGTGGACCTCCCACCGGGCGCCCCAGGACGCCATGGAGGTGCTGCAGGCGAACGGCATCCCCGCCGGCCGCGTCCTCGATACCGACGCCATCCACCACGACCCCCACCTCACCGCTCGGGGCTACTGGGTCGAACTCCCCCACCCCGCCATGGACCATCCGTGGCGCCAGCCCTCCACCTCTTGGCACCTCGTCGAGGCCAATCCCCACCTTCGGCGCCACGCCCCGCTCTTCGGTGAACACAACCACGAGATCCTTGCCGGGCTCCTCGGCCTCTCCGATGGGGAGATCGCCGATCTCGAAGCCTCGGACGTCATCGCCACCGCCCCCGTAAACCCGACAGTCGGCTAGGGGCGGTGTAAGCTTTCCGAGGGACGGTACCAAGCTCAGATGCCCCTCTACGAATTCTCCTGCAAGAAGTGCGGCGCCCGCGACGAAGTCTTCGCCCGGACCATGACCGCCGAGATCAGGCCACCCCGTTGCCCGGCCGCGGCGAAGGGCGAACGCGGCCACACCATGCAGCGCGTCGTCAGCCGCTTCGCCCGCCACCTCACGCTCGCCGACCAGGTCGCTGAGGCCGAAGCGAAGTACGGCAAGGAAGTCGATGCCGCCATGGGCCCCGAACCCGATATCGGCAAGTACGCCCGCCGCTACGAACAACTCGCCAAAGACCTCCCCCCGCCTGAAGAACTGGCCTGAGCACCACTGCTGACAACCCGCCTCGCAGGGGTCAGAATGGGGCAACCGCCGCCTGCTCCCCGGAGTTGTCCCGTTGAGTGAAACCTCGAACTACCGCGCCGAACTCACCTCCCGAATCCGTGCCGCTACCGAAGACCTCGCCTGGGCAGTCCGCGGGCTCAGCCCGGCAAAGGTGGCCTACCACCCCGAAAGCGGCGACGAGTGGTCCATCCACGAACACCTCTCCCACGTCCTCGATATCGAGCAGCAGGTGTTTCTTCCGCTGCTCCGCTGGGCGACGGTCCCTGAGATGCTCGACCCGCTCGACTACAATCGCCGCGAGTGGCACGAGCGCCGCTACCAACCCGAGACTCCAGTGGGCAACGTCGTCAACGAGATCGCCCGCATCCGGGATGAGGAACTCCTGATCTTCCGGGACATGACCGACGGGGCCTGGTCCCGCTACCGCGACGACACCCGCTGGGGACCTCTCACCTGCCAGTGGATCGCCGAACTCATCTACCGCCACACGCTCGACCATCTCCAGGGCATCATGGCCTTGCGCCAGGACCTCAATCTCATGGCCCTCCAACCCGCCCCCGCCCTCGGCGGCTTCGTCGGCGAGCACCGCCCGTGAAGCTCCGCACGGCCGTCCTCGTTTCACCACTCGATGGCGACCTCGATGCAGCGGTCGCTTCGCCCGCCGACGCGATCGTATTCAGCCTCGCGGAAGAGCGTGTCGCCGTCGGCACCCTCCGCAATCGCGTGCTCGAAGCCATGCCGCGCGTCCGTGAGGCGGGGAAGCGCTCGCTCGTCGTCGTGAATCACCCCCGATCCCGCCTGCTCCGCGACGACCTCGATGCCGTCGTCACACCCGACCTTGCCGGCGTCCTCCTCACGCACGCCGCCGAACCCCAGGACATCCGCGACCTTGCCGTCGCCATCCGCGAGTTCGAATACGACCGGGGCATCGAAGTTGGCCAGGTCGCTACCTTTCCGGTCATCGATACCGCCCGCGGCTTGCTCCGCGCCCCGGAGATCGCTGCCGCCGCGCCCCGCGTCGCGGGTCTGGTGCTCGCGGCCGAAGCCTACGCCCGCGAAATCGGCGCCCGGCACGAAGAGCAGGGCTCCCGCCTCGCCTACGCCCGGGGCGCCGTCGTCAACGCCGCCCGAGCCCATGACCTCCTCCCGCTCGTCATCGCCAACCCCTTCGAGCTCCGCGACCTCTACCAGCATGGGTTCGCTGGCGTCATCCTTCCCGACGCTTCCGGTGTCCCCTCCGCCAATATGATCTTCACCCCCGGCCGGTTCCGCCTTGAGCGCGCCCGCGCCCACGTTTCCGCCTACGATGCCGCCCGTGCCGAGGGCGCCTGGGTCGCTCGCGTAGAAGACGAGCTCGTCGACTCTCACGCCGCTCGCAAGGCCCGGCAGGTCATGGATCAGGCGGAAGGCTAGCCGCCCACCTCTCCGCGAGCACCGCCAGCAACACCCTCGCCTCGCGCATCGACTTCGCGGGGTCGGGTTCGAGCTCGGAGAGCGTCCTTACCAGCCCCTCGCTTGCCTCCTCGGCAAGCCCTGCGAGCACGTAACAGGGCTTGCCGAGAGCCCTGGCCATCTCGAGGACACGGCCCGCCGTCTTGCCTCGCAGCGATTGGCTGTCGTAGCTCCCCTCTCCCGTCACTACAACGTCCGCTTCTGCGATTCGACCCTCCAGCCCGGTCGCCTCGGACACCACATCGAACCCGCTCTCGATCCGTGCCCCGAGGAACGCCACCAGCCCCGCCGCCAGTCCTCCCGCCGCCCCTCCACCCGGAAGGTTCGCGACGTCCACTCCCAGCGACCGCCGCACCACCCATGCATACCGCACCAGCGCCTCCTCCAGGAGTGCAACCTGTTCCGGGTTCGCCCCCTTCTGAGGCGCGTACACTGCTGCAGCGCCTTCCGGCCCCACGAGCGGGTTCACCACGTCCGAGGCAACCACCACGTCCACCCCTGTCAGACCACTCGGGGGTGCCCACTCTATCCGCGCCAGCCGCGCCAGCTCTGCTCCCCCCGGCCGCAACTCCCGCCCCGCCTCGTCGAAGAACCGCGCTCCCAGCCCTCGCGCCATCCCCGCCCCACCATCAGTAGTAGCCGAACCGCCGACTCCCACGACCAGCTGTGAAGGCTCCTCCTTGAGGGCAGCCGCGATCAGCTCTCCTACCCCGAAGCTGTCCGCATGGAGGGGGTCCAGCTCGGCAGCGGCGAGGTGCATCAGCCCGTTCGCCTGCGCCGCCTCGACAACGGCCTCGCGGCGCCCCCGCAGGACGAGAAATCGCGCCAGCACCTCCCGGCCCAGCGCGTCGTGCACCACCTGCCCAACCGTGTCCGCCCGCACCGCCCGCCGCATCGCGTCGATGAATCCCGGCCCTCCATCCGCCAGCGGGAGCCGGTCAACCGTGGCCTCGGGCAACCCCCGCCTGATTCCCTCGGCGATGGCATCCGCTGCCTCCTCAGCCGAGAGGCTCCCCTTGAACTCCTGCGGCGCCACAAGAATCCGCACCGCCAGAGACTACGCTGCCCCGCTCCCAGCCCCAATGGCGCCCCGCGACCCCGAAATAGGCCGCCCCACATCGCCATACGAGGGTAACTCCCGATGCCCGTCCATCATGCGGCGGGACATGATGCCACTGGAATCGCCTCGGGAGGGCCTTCCTATGCAGGCAATATTGAGTGGATTCTCAGCCACCACCCAGGCCGCCCGCCGCCGGGCCCCGGGTCAGGTGGCCGCCAGGACCGTCTCGGGACATGACGCGGCCGGTTACATCGCCCATGTGCTCGGCGGGCCCGCGACCGTTATCCTGGGCAATCTCCAGCTCGCCAGCCAGGCGCTCGAGGCTGGCCGCTCCCAGGAAGCCGCCGAGCTTCTATCGGATGCTCTCGCGGCGGCCAACGGTCTCCAGAGAGACATGAGCGGCATTCGTGGAGTCTTCGGGCTGGACCGGCTCGAGCCCACCCGGCGCTACCCCCACTCCCTCCAGGCCTGCAACACCGCCAACACCACCATCCCCGCCGCGTAACCCCACCCCACCTTCTTGAGGAAGCTCAGAGCCTGCCGCGCTCCCTGCGCGCGGAAGACCTGCGCCGCCACGATCAACGAGCAGAACCCCAGGATCAGCAGCAGGAAGAAGGTGATCCGCACCTGCGCATCCTCGGTTACCACCCCGGGCCGGGCAATCCGCCAATGGCGTACGATTGCTCCCACGTCGTTCCAAGGTGTCCTGATGCCGTTCCCTCGCGCCCTGCTCTTCCTTCCCCTCACGCTCGCTATGGCCGCGGCTGCCTGCTCCGATGACGGCTACACCGTCCACTCCGATGACGCCGTCTACCCGCTCGAAGCCATGGCACTTCTCCTCGATGATCTCCCGCCCGACATGGAGGAGCAGTTCGTCCAGACCCTCACCAACCGCCAGACCGCGGAACTCTTCAGTGACCTCGACGTGGATGCCCGCGTCCGCCAGATGGACGCCCAGGGCCGGCTCCGCGGCCACCTCGCTGTCTACCTCGGCGACTTCACCCTCATCCAGTCCCAGTCCACCCTCTTCACCTCGATCGATGCCGCCGACCGCTCTCTCGCTGTCCTTTGCGACCTCCAGCAATTCGACGCGAGCGAAACCACCGAAGTCTCCGACCTCCGCGTGCCTGCCCTCGGCGACGCCTCGACCGGCCTCACCATCATCCAGCGCAATCCCGGCGGCGCCCTCATCGGCCAGGTCGTGTGTTTCCGCACCGGCCGCGTTGTCCACTCGGTCCTCCGTCTCAGCCCCCAGGGCATCGAAGACCTCTCCCTCACCTACCAGCTCGCCCGCTCACTCCTTCGCCGCGTCGATGCCGCCTACGCGCAGTTGGAGGGCGGAGGTTAGTCCTTCCGCTGCCGCAGCACGTAGATCGTGCGGCCCTTAGCGCACAATTTCCCGTCCGAATCGCTGATGCTCACCTCTGTAGTCACGAGCGTCTTCCCCTTCCGCAGGATCCTCGCCTCTGCGATCACTCGCTCCGTCAACGCCGGCCGCAGGTAGGTCAGGTTCAAATCTGCGGTGCCCGCGGGCTGGTCGTCGTCGTCGAGGGCCGTCATCAAGGCCTGGAGCATCACAATATCCACCAGCGCCGCCAGAACCCCCCCGTGTACGCTCCCGCCGACACCTCCCATCGTCAGCGGCCCGGTTTTCAGGCTGATGCGTGCGTAGCCGCCCTCCGCTTCCTCCACCTTCACCCCCAACGTCCTGTGCAGCGGGAAGTCATCGAACACCCGCTTCGCCCGGTCATGTACCGCCATTCTCGTCCGGCTCCTCGTCTATCCGCCGCGCCGGCGGATGGGAGATGTCGAGCCGCACGATGTCACATGGCCCATCCATCGTCACGCGGAGCGGGTAGCCCGCCTTCCGGAACACCCCCACCATGTCCTGGTTCTCGCGCAGCACCATCGCCCGGAAGGTGCTGAACCCCTGCTCGCGCGCATGCTGCGCCAGGTGGTAAAGGAGTTCCGTCGCGATTCCCTCCCCATGCAGCGAGTCCTCCACGATGAAAGCGATCTCCGCCTCATCGGCGTCCTCGCCCTCGTAGCGCCCAACTGCCCGCACGGACTCGTCTCCAGGGTCCGTGGCAACGAAAGCAGCCCTCCGCTCAAAGTCCAGGCTGGCGAGCCGCTCCAGCAGTACCCGGCTCACAGCCTTCACCGGCGTGAAGAACCTGAGCCGCAGGGTCTCCGGGGAAACCCGCCGGTTGAACTCCTCCAGCCGCTCCACATCGTCCGGCCGCATCCTCCTGATCCGCACCCATGCCCCCGAACGGAGCCGGAACGGCTCGTCCCCCCGGGTGTTGTGGTGCTTTCGCTCAGGCATGAGCCCTCCTGTTAGCCCGGAATGGCGAGCTTCCTCCCGAAGTAATCGAGCAACACTTCGAATCGCTGCACCCGGTGGCTGGGCCGCCCCGCCCGCGACATCTCGTGGTTCTCGTCGGGGAAGCGCACGAATTCCACGTCCTTGCGCATCAGCTTCAGGATCACGAACAGCTGTTCCGCCTGCTCAACAGGGCAGCGCAGGTCATCCTCAGCATGCAGGATGAGTGTCGGCGTCTGGATGTGCTTCGCATAGTGCATCGGCGATTGCCGCAGCAGCTTCTCCAGGTCCTCCTGGATGGAGGCGTCGTCCCCCAGGTAGAGCCGCCCAAATGAGTGCCCGATGTCGCTCGCCCCCTGCATGCCATACCAGTCGATCGCTCCGCGCTCCACGCACGCTGCCTTGAACCGATGATCGTGCCCGATGATCCAGCACGTCATGAACCCGCCGTAGCTTCCTCCCATCACCCCCAACCGGCCGCGGTCCGCCCAATCCATCCGCTCCAGCGCCCCCTCGAACGCGCGCATAACGTCGTGGTAGTCCGGCCCCCCCATGTCCTCCACCAGTGCCCGCGCAAATTCCGTCGATTGCCCCGAGGACCCCCGCGGGTTGCAGAACACCACCCCGTATCCCGCCCCCGCGTACACCTGGAACTCATCGAAGAACGTCTCGCCATACTGCCCGAACGGCCCCCCGTGGATGTTCAACAGCACCGGGTACTGGTTGCCCTCCTCGAATCCGTGCGGCTTCATAATCCAGCAGTCCACTTCGACCCCGGGTGCCGTGCTGACCACGAACCGCTCGGCCCCGGCGAGCTCGACGTCCCCCGCGAAGCCCTCGTTCAGCGCCGTCAGCTGTCTTTCGTCCCCCGTGGCCAGCTCCAGCACCGAGACCTCCGCCGGGCTCGTCGGCGTTGATGACACCAGCGCCGCCAACCGCCGCTCCCGATCGAACGAACACGAGGTCACGATCCGCCGGGCGCCCGAGAGCCACTGAGTCGGCTCGCCCCGCTGCGCCCGGATGGGGTTCGTCGCCCCGCGATCCTCAGCCGTCGTCAGCAAGCTTCCATCGCGCGCCCAGGCCGGCGGCGCGAACTGACCCAGCGCCGCTCCCGGTGCCGTCAGCCGGTCGAAGTCCACGTCGACAGGTACTGGCTTCCCACCGCCGCCGTCCACCTCATGCAGCGTCGCATTCGCCGGGTACTCCGTCGCGTACAACACCGCGATCACTGACCCGTCCGGCGACCACGAAGGTGCCGCCAGCGTCCCCGACGTGTCCGTCAGCTGCCGCGCCTCACCCTCCTCGCCCACAACCCAGAGATCGTTGAAGCGATCGTAGTCCCGTCCCTCATGCCGCGCCGAAACGAACGCAATTCGCTTCCCGTCCGGCGACCACGCCGGGTTCGTGTCGTCCCAATCCCCATCGGTGATCTGCTTCGACTCCCCTCCGCTCCGGTTGAGCACGAACAGGTGCCGCCGCCGGTCATACACGAATCCCTCCGCGTTGAGCTTGTACTTCAGCGAGGTGATCCGCCGGTACGGCTTCGCCTTCTTCGGGTCTTTCTCAGGAGGCTCGCCCGTCTTCGCGCTGAACGCGATCCTGTGGCTGTCCGGGGCCCACACCGGTACCCCGGCCCCGAACGGTGCGTTCGTCAACAGCCGCGATTCCCCCCCATCCGCCGCCATCACCGCGATCTGCGGCTTCTCCTCCCCGCGCTCGCTCAGGAACGCAAGCCACTTCCCGTCCGGTGACCAGCGCGGCGCACTGTCCCGCTTGGCGCCAGCTGTGAACTGCCGGGGCTCGGCTCCGTCTGTCGGCACCACCCACACCGCCGACCGGTACTCGTCGGACTCCTGGTCCATCGATGTGACAACGAACGCCACCCGGCTCCCATCCGGGGAAATGTCGCAGTCTCCCACCCACTTGATTCGGTATAGGTCCTCTGGCTTGAACGCGCCCATGCTGGCCTCCTCGCGGTCGCGCTATTCTGCCCAACCGCGGCTCGCCTGTCAGATGTCCGTCAGCGGCCCCTGGCCCGCGCTCGCGGAGCCGCTTTCCCCGGCGGGATCGACAACCCCAACCCCTCACTCCAAAATCCCCCCATGTCCGACTACCTCGATATCCTCACCCTCAAGGACCGCCGCCACGGCATCATCCAGCTCAATCGACCCGAGAAGATGAATGCCCTCGCCCACAACCTCCGCGCCGAGCTCTTCAACGCCCTCAAAGACTTCGAAATGGACCCCGAGGTCAAGGTCATCATCATCCGTGGCTCGGGCCGGGCCTTCTCCGCCGGCTATGACCTTTCCGGCATCTCCCAAACCCAGGATGACCGCGACTATGTGGAGCGCCGCTCCGGCCTTCCCAACGTCGGCCCAATCCACCCCGGCCAGGGTCAATGGCCGCAACACCTCCTCTCCGGCTACTGGCAGATCTGGGAGTGCACCAAGCCTGTCATATCCCAGGTCCATGGCTACTGCCTGGCGGGAGGTACTGAGCTCGCCACCATGTGCGACCTCATGGTCTGCTCCGAGGACGCCATCATCGGCTACCCACCCGTCCGCGCCATGACCAGCGTCGACATCGTCTACCACCCCTGGCACATGCATCAGAAGATGGCCCGCGAGCTGCTCTACACCGGCGATAGCGTCACCGGTAAGCAGGCAGTTGAGCTCGGCTGGGCCAACCGTGCCGTCCCTATCGGCCGCCTCTGTGAAGAGACCGAGGCTCTTGCGGAGCGTATCGCCAACGTCGATTCGGCCATGCTCCAGATGACCAAGCGCCAGGTAAACCGCGTCTACGAAATCATGGGCTTCCGCACCTCCCTCCAGGTCGGCGGAGATATCCAGGAGCTAAGCCGTGTCCGCCCTGGTGGGGCCGAGTTCGGTCGAATCGCCCGCGAAAAGGGCCTCAAAGCCGCCCTCGACTGGCGCGATGGCCCCTTCCAGGACTACGCCTCCGCTCCCCCCGGCGCGCCTCGTCCCGCCGCCTCCACATGGTAGCTTCCCGGGCTCCCCGACCGGGATTCACTGGCCCAGCGCCACCGCCAGGTTCACCAGCGCCCGCACGCTGTACCCGGTCGCGCCCTTGGTCACCCACCCCTTGTCCTTGTCCGACATATCCACGCCCGCGATGTCCAGGTGTACCCACGGCACGTCTTCGACGAACTGCTCTATGAACTTCGCCCCCATAATCGTCCCCGCTCCCCGCGAACCCGTGTTCTTGATGTCGGCAACGTCGCTCTTGATGAACTCGTCGTACTCCTTCCACATCGGCAGCCGCCAGGTCTTCTCCCCCGCCGCCGCAGCCGCCTCCTCCACCTGGGCCGCGAACTCCTCGTTGTTGGTCATCAAGCCGTAGCAGACGTCCCCGAGCGCCGTGCTCACCGCGCCGGTCAGCGTTGCCACGTCCACCAGCCGCGCTGCTCCCAACTCCCGGGCGTAGCAGATCCCATCGGCCAGCACGAGCCGTCCCTCCGCGTCCGTGTTCAGGATCTCGATCGTCCTGCCGTTCATCGCCGTCACCACGTCCCCGGGCTTGCTTGCGCTTCCGCCGGGCATGTTCTCGGTGCACGGCGCCACCGCCACGACGTTCACCTTCGGCCCCAGCTTCGCGATTGCCCCCATTGCCGCTATCACAGAGGCAGCTCCCGTCATATCCGCCTTCATCGCTTCCATGCCCGCAGCCGGCTTGATGCTGATGCCACCCGTGTCAAACGTGATCCCTTTCCCCACCAGCGCCACGTCGAACCCATCGCCGCCGCGCCCCCTGTACGCCATCGAAATCAGCTTCGGCGGCTGCGCGCTCCCCTTCGCCACCGAAAGCAGCGACCCCATTCCCTTCGCTTGCATGTCGGCGCGCTCCAGCACCGTGATCTCCAGCCCGTTCTCCTCCGCGAGTGCCGTCGCGCGCTCCGCGAGGTCCGTTGGCGTCAGGTGGTTCGAGGGTTCGTTCGCGAGGTCCCGTGCCCAGTTCGTTGCCTCCGCCAGGATCGCCCCGCGTCGCGCCCCCGCCTCCAGCGCGGTCAGCTTCGCGTTGTCGTTCTCGACGATGATGAGCGCCTCGATCTCGCCCTTGTCGTCCGCCTCCTTCTTGCCCGACCCCTTGTGCCGCGTGAACCGGTACGATCCCAGGACCGCCCCCTCGGCGATCGCCTCGGCACACTTCTCCGCGTCCATCGCCCCGATCCCCGCACCGTGCGCCAGTGTCGCGAGGGTCTTCACCCCCGGCTTCCGCACCGACCGGGTCACGTTCGCCATCAGGTTCCGGATCGAGTTGAAGTCGAAGTCCTCCCGCTTGCCGAGTCCCACCACCACCACCCGCTTCGCCGGCACCTTGCCCATCGGGTACAGCGTCACCAGCTCCCCCGACTTGCCCTTCAGGTCCCCCTGCGCGATTAGCTGCGAGATCATCCCGCCCAGCGCCTCGTCCACGGCGCCAGTGCCGCCCCCCGGCGCGTCGATGCCTTCGAACAGGTTCACCACCAGCACGTCCACCTCAACCGCCGTCAGCTCACCGCTCTCAACGCGAATCTCCACGGGTTCCCTCGCTAGATGTATGGGTGGATAGCCCATCCGGTTACCGGTCGGTAGTCTACCGGCCCCGCCGCCCGCTGCACATTCCGCACACCTTCCCTTCGTTGTGGTTCAATCTCCCCGATGGCCGCAGTCTCCCGACCGCTACCCAACCGCCTTGCCGCCCGAGCCTGGTCCATCTACCACGGCGCCGGTTTCCACGAGGCGGTCGTCGTTGTCATCGCCTTCCTCATCTATTTCCTCATTCGCGGCGCCGTCGTCGGTCGCGGCGGCGAAGCCGTCGTCCGCGGCATCAACCTGATCGAGCTCGAGCAAACCCTCGGCATCTACTGGGAACTCGAGATGCAGTCCTGGATCCTGGATCGCTACTGGGCCATCAAGGCCATGAACTGGATCTATTTCTGGGGCCACATGCCCCTGGTCATCATCATCGCTATCTGGCTCTGGGGCTGGCACCGCAGCACCTACACCCTCACCCGCAACGCCTTCCTCGCTTCCGGTGCCATCGGCGTTGTGATGTACGCCACGCTCCCGCTCGCCCCGCCGCGCCTTATCCCCTTCGCCGGCTTCGTCGATACGATGGCCGTTTACGACCGCGTCGGCTACAACGCTCAGGAGACCCGCGCCTTCGTGAACCAGTATGCCGCCATGCCCAGCCTCCACTTCGGCTGGTCGCTTCTCCTCGGCTGGGTGGTCGTCTGGGTTGCCCGCCGCAACCCCTTCGCCGTTCTCTTCGGCATCACCTGGCCCATCGCGATGTTCTTCGCAGTCATCATGACCGGGAACCACTTCATCCTCGATGCCGTCGTGGGCGGCATCGTTTCCTTCGCGGGCCTCGGCATCGCCTTCGCCGTCCGCCACTACCAGCCCCGCACCGCGGCCTGGGCGCGCTCCCGGTTCGGTCTTGAACCTCCCACCGATCCCGTCAGAGGCCCTTGAACACCCCGCCATCCTTCATCACCAGCGGGATCCTTCCCCGGTCCTCCAGCACCCGGATGTCCTCCAGCGGGTCTCCCGCTATCCCGATGATGTCCGCTCGCTTGCCCACCTCGATCGTCCCGGTGATGTGACCCAGCCGCGAGCACTCCGCCGCCGTCTGTGTCGTGGCGACAATCGCCTCCATCGGCGTCATCCCGCCCTCAACCATCAGCGCCAGTTCCCCCGCGTTCGTCCCATGGATACCCACCCCCGTATCTGTCCCCATCGCGATCTTCACCCCGCGCTCCACGGCGTACCGGAAGCTCGCCTGGTGCGCCTCGATGACCTCCCTGGACTTCCTGACCCCGTACTCCGGCATCGAGCCCGGTTTCTCCTCCGCCAGCTTCAGCACGCTCACTGGCGCTATCAGCGTGGCCACCAGATACGTGCCCCGCTTCAGCATCTCGTCCACCACGTGCTCGTCCAGGTAGATCCCGTGCTCGATAGACTCCACCCCCGCCACAACCGCGTTCAGGATCCCCTGCGTTGCCTGCGCGTGCGACATCACCCGCTTGTGCGCCGCGTGTGCCTCATACACCACAGCCGCGATCTCCTCCGGCGTCATCCCCGTCGCGCCCGGCTCGTCGTTCGGCGAAAGCACCCCGCCACTCGTCATGATCTTGATCTGGTCGGCGCCCGCCCGGAGGATCTCTCGCGCCGTCTTCCGTGCTCCCTCAGGCCCGTCGACCAGGTTCTCCGGCACCTCCGCGTTTGGCATCCGAATGCGCACCCCGTTCGGCATAGTCGCATCCCCGTGGCCCCCTGTTTGTGAGATCGCGGAGACCGCGATTCGCAGCCTTGGTCCCGGAAACAGACCCTGGTCGATCGCCATCTTCACCCCGCGAGGCGTCCCGCCCGCGTCCCGGACGCTCGTGAACCCATGCTCGAGCGTTGTCCGCGCGTTCTTCAGTGCCTCCGCCACCTGCAGGCTGAACGGGGTGCCAAGCCGTTGTTCCATCGTCTTGGGCGGGTTGCTCATCAGGTGCACGTGACAGTCGATCATTCCCGGCATCACCGTCAGATGGCTCGCGTCGATCACTTCCGCGTCCCGCGGAATGTGCCCTTCCGGCTCAACCCCGACGATGCTTTCGCCATCCACCACCACCACAGCCCCACGCACGGGGTCACGTCCCTGCCCGTCGATCAACGTCCCGCAGACGATCGCTGTGGTCATCCCGGCCCTCCTCTGCCCGTCGGCGCTCGAATGCTGGCCCGAAGCCGCCCTCGATGCAACCGCTGGCCACGCTCAGCCCGGAGTGTGATAGAGCGGCAACGGGAACAGCGCCCCGTACAACTCGATCCCCAATTCCTCCAGGTCCGGCGCCCACCGCTGCCATGCACCCCGCGCGAACGCGGCCTGTGGGCTCGAAAGCGCCGGCTGAACCACCTCTCCGCTCTCGAAGAAATACCACCCCAGCCGGGTTCCCTTCGAAGTGTGTCCTGTGAGTACGTCCACCACCCCGGGGATCTTCCGCACGTCCCTCAGGTGCTCCGTGAGATACCACTCCGTGAAGCGCGCCGTCGCCTCATCCCGCGCGCGGGCCCGCAGAAGCAGGAACGGACGGTCCGAGCTGAACATCCCCTAACCCTCCACCCACGCGACGATCGCGTCCACCGCGGGCCCCACATCGTGCTCGGTGTCCACCACAACGTGAGCCTCGGCGTGCCACTCCTCCCTCCCCCTCAACAGCTCAAACACTTCCTCCCCCGCGGTTGAATTCCCCTCCCTTGGCACCGCCAACCGCCGGCGGATCACCGCCTCTGGCGCGGTCACCCGCACCGGGACGAACGCCGCCCCACATTCGGCCGCGGCATCGGCGAACCGCTGGCGCTCCGCCACCCGCAGGTTCGTCGCGTCCACCACCACATGCCGCCCCTCCGCCAGCGCGCTCCTGACAAGCTTCTCCGCCACTGCGAACACCTTTGCGCTCTCTGCGCCGCTGTAAGTCGGGCGCCGGGCAATCCTCCGCCGGATGCCGTCGCTCTCGACATCCTCAGCGCCCAGCCGCCCCAGCAGCGCCTTCGCCAGGGTAGTCTTGCCGGCCCCCGGTGGCCCGCTCAACATCACCAGCGCTGGCCGCCGATGCCCCAAATTGCCGTTGGGCATGCGCTGTGTTACGTTCATAGGGTTCACACGATAGGCAAAGGAAGAGTCAAGAAGAAGGTTGCTGACCAAAGAGCGCAAAGACGAACTGATTCAAGAGTTCGCAACCCACGAAGGCGATACAGGTTCCCCAGAGGTACAGGTAGCCATCCTCACGGCGAGGATTAAGTATCTCACGGACCACCTCAAGGCCAACAAGCATGATTACCACACTCGTCGTGGCCTCCTCATGCTCGTCGGTCAGCGTCGCCGACAGCTCCGGTACCTCAACCGGCGAGACGTGAACCGCTACCGCGAACTCATCGCACGCCTTGGCCTCCGCAGATAGCGGAGGCCTTCGTTCGTCTCAGCGAACTCAGTCGCGAGACCGCTCTCAACCTCCTCCCTTTGCCAGCGCCAGAACCTGAAGGCGCAGGAAGAAGATACCCCGGGCACAGTGAACGGTGCCGGGGATGGCTGTTGTAGCAGGAAGCAGAAGAAGAAACACACATGAATACCTACGAACTCGAAGTCGGGGGCAAGCTCCTCACCATCCAGCACGGCGTACTCGCTGAACAGGCGAATGGAGCCGTCACCGTCCGCCAGGGCGATACCGTCGTCTTTGTCAGCGCATGCATGGCGGAACCACGAGAGGGGATAGACTTCTTTCCCCTCACGATTGACTACGAAGAGCGCCTCTACGCCGTCGGCAAGATTCCCGGCGGCTTCCCCCGCCGCGAAGGCCGCGCAAGCAACGATGGCATCCTCGCCATGCGCCTTACCGACCGCTCCCTCCGACCCCTCTTCCCCAAGGGGTTCCGAAACGAAATCCAGATCGTGGCCATGACGCTCTCCGCCGATGGCGAGCACCAGCCCGATACCCTCATTACCGTAGGCGCCAGCGCCGCCCTCATGATCAGCGATATCCCCTTCAACGGCCCGATCTCCAGCGTCCGGGTCGCCCGCGTCGATGGCGAGTACATCGTCAATCCCACCTTTGACCAGGCCGAGCAGGGCGACCTCGATATCATTGTCGCCGGTACCCGCGAAGCCGTCGTCATGGTTGAAGCTGGCGCCAAAGAGTGCCCTGAAAGCGCCGTCCTCGAAGCGATCGATGTCGCCATGGAAGCCAACCGTGCCATCATCGAACTTCAGGAGAAGATCGCTGCCGAAGCGGCGCCCGTGAAGGTTGAGTACTCGCCCGCGCCCGACCATGCGGAAGTCACCGAGGCGGTCACCGAATACCTCAACCCCCGCGTCGAAGAGATCGTCGCCGGCGCTGCCTCCGAACGCAGCGATGCCAACAAGGCCATCCGCGCCGAGCTGCTCGAGCACTTCGGTGAGCGCTTCACCCCGAAAGAAGTCGGCGAAGGGCTCTATAACTTCATCAAGAACGCGATGCGCAGCCGGATCCTTGATGAGGATCGCCGGGCCGATGGCCGCGCCACCGACGAGATCCGTGAACTCGATGTCCACGTCGGCGTTCTCCCCCGGACTCACGGCTCCGGCCTCTTCAAGCGCGGCCAGACCCAGGTCCTCACCATCGCCACACTCGGTGGCCTCAGCATGGTCCAGAAGCTCGATACCCTCTCGCCCGATGCGACCAAGCGCTACATGCATCACTACAACTTCCCGCCCTTCTCGGTCGGCGAAGCTCGCCCCATGCGCGGCCCCAGCCGCCGGGACATCGGCCACGGCGCCCTCGCCGAACGCGCTCTCGAACCCGTCATCCCGACCGAGGACGACTTCCCCTACGCCCTCCGCGTCGTCAGCGAGACCATGTCGTCCAACGGCTCCACCTCCATGGCCAGCGTCTGTGGCAGCACCCTCGCCCTCATGGACGCCGGCGTCCCCATCAAGGCCCCCGTCGCCGGCATCGCCATGGGACTCATCATGGGCAGCGACGACAACTACAAGGTCCTCACAGATATCGCCGGCCAGGAAGACTTCATGGGCGACATGGACTTCAAGGTCGCCGGCACCAAAGAGGGCATCACCGCCCTCCAGATGGATATCAAGATCGGCGGCGTCTCCAGCGAACTCCTCACCCGCGCCCTCGAGCAGGCGAAGGTCGCCCGCGAAAGCATCCTCGAACGCATGCTCGAAGTCATAGAGACGCCACGCGAGGAAGTCTCCGCTTACGCCCCCAAGATGTACCGCATCCAGATCAACTCCGACCAGATCGGCACCGTCATCGGCCCCGGCGGCAAGATGGTCCGCAAGATCCAGGAAGAGTCCGGCGGCGCAACC